>JBIIJJ010000247.1:0-2556 GCA_044233875.1 Miltoncostaeaceae bacterium
CCGTGGCCCACCCAAGTCCGGTGCCGAACACGTTCTTCTGCGCGAACAGCGGATTCGACGCGCCCGGCGCCTGCAAGGCGTCCCTGGGGACGCGCCGCACCACCATGAGTTCGATGTTCGACTGCGCGGGCATCGGCGACGTCTTCCTCAGGTACGACACCAGCACCAGGCGGGCGTCCCTGCGATTCAGGCCGGTGGGGTCGGAGCCGGCGAACTTGAACTCCTTCGCCGTGGGCCACCCCACCACCGGAGCGCTGAAGTCCTTGCCCGTGAGCGTGCGGTACCCGAGGGTGGAGCCCGGCAACTGCGACAGCCGTGCGCCCGTCTTCTTGTTGCGGAAGATGAAGGTGAGGTCCACGCGGCACCAGGACTCGGCGTCCTCATAGATGCGAAGTCGCGACACCACCCGCACCGCGCTGGTGCCGTCCGGGGCCTTCTGCGCGCGCGCCGTGCGGGCGTCCTGCTGGTAGAAGGTCTGCGTGCATGCATCCGGCAGCGCGGATGTGCTGGCCGATGCGGTTGCCGGGGGCGGCACGGCGCCGGCGGTGGACACCACGGCCGCAGAGAAGGAGTAGGCGGTCGCTCGGGGCAGCCCGGAGAACGTCGTGGAGCCCGCAGAGAGGGGCACCGTCGCGGTGGTCGTGCCCGGCGACATGGTCACGCGTACCTGGGGATCGCGCCAGGGGCAGGTGGTGGCATCGGGCGACCACGTCACGGTCACCGCGTTGCGTCCACCGGTCGCGGTGATGGCCGTGGGCGAGGTGACCGTGTCGCAGATCCAGTCGCGGGCGCCCGACACCTTGGCGTACACGCCGGGGTACGCGGGGTCGCCGCAGTCGCGCCCGAAGCTGGTGGCGCCCACCAGTACGCGGCGTCCATTCACATTGGCGGCCAGCGGCCCGCCGGAGTCGCCGCTGCATGTGTCGTTCGCCGTGTCCGGCACGCCCGGCGAGGTCGGCTCACCGCCCGCGCAGATCATGGACGCGGCCTCGTAGACCGCGGCGTAGCGCGCGGTGCACGTTGCATCGGTGAGGATGGGGATTCCCCCGTCCGCGTGCTGGAGGATCCTGGCCGTCGGCCCGCCATCGGTGGTGCGACCCCACCCGGCCACGAGCCCCGCGAACGGCCCTGCCGCGGGGCTGGCCGTGCGAAGCGCCGCCACGGCCGCATCGTCGGATGGCGCCTGAAGGGGCACCGACGGGGCGCCGGTGGGTGTCGGCAGGCGCATCAGCAGCAGGTCCCAGGACCCCGAGTCCGCTGACGGCGCGTAGCCGGGATGCACGATCAGGGCGTCGGATGCCTGGCCGGCGGGCAGGGCGTCGCGGTCGTACGCACCGGGGAACCCGGTGACCGTGGCGTGCGGCGCCCCGGAGGGGTCGAACCGGCAGTGAGCCGCACTGAGGATCCAGCGGGCGTTGATGACCGAGCCCCCGCACATGTACGCGCCGCCGATGACAAGCGTGGCGAAGGGCCAATCCGCCTGCACGGCGTTCTGCCTGTCGGGCCCCACGATCCGGGCATCCATGCCCGCCCCCGCTGCCACGGCAGGCCCCGACCAGACGAGGCCGAGCAGGAGGAGGGCGGCGATCAGGGGGCGGAGCACCACGCGAACGTACCACCGGGTATCCGACCCGTAGGCTCACGGGGTGTCGACCAACGTCTTCGGGACCCCCCTCGTGGAGTGCGGGCGCGAGCCGCTCACCGGCTTCACGCGCAACGGCTGCTGCGACTCCACCGCCGATGACCCCGGGGTGCACGTGGTGTGCGCGGTGATGACCGACGACTTCCTCGCCTTCACGAAGGCACAGGGGAACGACCTGTCATCGCCCACGCCGTGGTTTCCGGGCCTGCGCCCGGGTGACCGCTGGTGCCTCTGCGCGTCACGCTGGGCCGAGGCGCTGGATGCCGGGGTGGCCCCGCCCGTGGTGCTGGAGGCCACGCACGCCCGGGCCCTCGAGTGGGTGTCGTTGGACGACCTGCGCGCGCATGAGTGGAGCGCAGGATGACGGCCGACCGCACGGCCGGACATCCCCAGGCGATCGGGCGCGGATACTCGGTGACGGCGGCCGACTACGACGCCGCGGTCCGGTACAACATCGAGGGTGCCGAGCGCCTGATCAGCGCGATGCCCGCACTCCCCTACGAACGCGTGCTGGATGTGGGGTGCGGCACCGGGGTGGGCTCGCTCACCATGGCGCAGAGGTTCCCATCCGTGCGACGCATCACCGCGGTTGACCCCTCCGAGGGCATGCTCGGGGAGTTCCGCGCAAAGCTCGCCGGGGCGCCGGCGGTGGACGTGGCGCTGCAACAGGCAGACGTGGACTCCATGGACGTTCCCGACGGCGCCTTCGACGCAGCGATCATGACGATGTCGTTCCACTGGTTCCCGCGCAAGTCGGAGGCCACGGCGCGAATCGCCCGGGCGCTCGCCCCGGGGGGCATTTTCGCGGCGGTGCTTCCCGGTGAAGGAGTGGATGAGGAGTTCCGGCAGTTGCTCGCGCAGGTCGAGCCGCCCCACATGGCGTTCCTCGGGTCGTTCCAGGCGGCGCCCAGGTC
>JBIIJJ010000068.1:0-7663 GCA_044233875.1 Miltoncostaeaceae bacterium
GCCACGCGCCTCATCTGGCGATACGGCATGCCCCAGCAGTGGAAGGTGCCCCAGACGGGCGGGAAGCCATGAACCTGAGCCTTCGCGCACGCGAGCTGGGGTTCCTCATCCCGGCGCTTCTCCTGGGAATGGTGGGCCTGGCGGCCGGTGCCAGCGCCCGCACCGACACCCTCCAGGCCGGCCCGTGGCAGACGGCTTTGGGCGTGGCCATGGTGTTCGTGGTCATGCATGCGGTGCTCCGGCTGAGGGCACCGCTGTCCGACCCCTACCTGGTGCCGATCTTGGCGGCGCTCACCGGCATCGGCCTCGCCATGCTGTACCGCATCGACCCGGGGCTCGCCGGCGACCAGGCCATCTGGGTAACCCTGGGCGGCATCGCATTCTGCGCGGTCATCGTGTTCCTGCCCGATCACCGGGTGCTCGAGCGATACCGGTACATCATCGGCGTCACGGCCGTGGGCCTGCTGGTGGCAACCATGGTGTTCGGCACCGAGGTGAACGGATCGCGGCTGTGGATCGAGATCGGCGGCGGCCAGCGCGTGCAGCTGGGCGAGCTGGCCAAGGTGCTCATGGTCATCTTCCTCGCGGGCTACCTGCGCGAGAAGCGCGAGGTGCTGGCCATCCCCACCCAGCGGCGCCTGGGGCTGAACCTGCCGGCCCTGCGCCACCTCGCGCCCATCCTGGTGTTCTGGGGGGCGGCCCTCGCCGCGGTGGTGGTGCTGAACGACTTCGGCACCGCGCTGCTGTTCTTCGGGGTGTTCCTGGCCATGCTCTACCTGGCCACCGGCCGGGCCCTCTACGTGGGGCTGGGGATCGGCCTGTTCGTCGCCGGGTCGCTGTTCATCTGGGCCACCGTGCCGCGCATCGGCGACCGCGTGGACTCCTGGCTGCACCCGTTCGACGACGTCCAGGGCAGCGGCTACCAGATGGTGCAATCGCTGTTCGCGCTCGCCGACGGCGGGGTGGTGGGGCCGGGGTTCGGCCGCGCCCTGCTGGTGACGGAGGGCGGCACCCCGCGGATACCCGCGCTCGAGACCGACTTCATCTTCAGCGCGGTCTCCAACGACCTCGGATACGTGGGTGCCATCGGCGTCATGCTTCTCTACGTGCTGCTGATGGCGCGCGGGTTCGCCATCGCCACGGCGGCACGTGACGGCTTCTCCAAGCTGCTCGCGGGCGGGCTCACGGCGGTGGTGGGGCTGCAGGCCTTCATCATCATCGGAGGCGTGGTGCGCCTGGTGCCCCTCACCGGCGTCACGCTGCCCTTCATGTCCTACGGCGGATCGAGCGTGGTGGTCAACTTCGGCATCGCTGCACTGCTGCTCGTCATCAGCAACAGGTCGCGCCAGGGCCTCGTCGAGGCCGTGAAGGGCGTGCCGGCCACATGAACCGGTCCATACGCCTGCTCTACCTGGCGCTCGCCGCCGGATTCGGCCTGCTGGTGCTGATGCTCGGCTACTGGCAGGTGGTTGCGGCGGGCGAGCTGGACGAGCGCGCCGACAACCCCTACACCCTCGAGAAGCAGCGCCTGGTGGACCGCGGCCGCATCATCTCGGCCGACAAGGTGATCCTCGCCGAGAGCGTCGCCTACCGGGAGAAGGGCAAGAAGTACTACCGCCGCTACTACCCCCAGGGGACGCTTGCGTCGCAGGTCGTGGGGTACGCCACGCCCCAGCAGGGCGCCACCGGCCTGGAGCAGCACTACAACCGCTACCTGGCGGGCAGCTACGGCACCGGGGCCATCCTCGACCGACTGCGGCAGGAGACCAAGGACGGCGCCGACATCCGCCTCACGCTCGATACGCGCGTTCAGAAGACCGCCGAGGCGCTGCTCTCCGGGCAGCGCGGCGCCGTGGTGGCCATCGAGCCGAAGACCGGCAAGGTGCTCGCGGTGGCATCATCCCCCGGGTTCGACCTGAACGAGGTGTCCCGCGACTTCTCCGCGATCCGCAAGCAGGACGGCGCTCCACTGCTCAACCGGGCCACGGGAGGCCTGTACCCCCCGGGTTCGACGTTCAAGGTCGTGACCGCCGTGGCCGCCCTCGACAACGGCAAGTGGTCGGCCTCGTCGACGTTCGATGACAAGGGCGTGTACGTGGTGGACGGCAAGCCCATCTACAACTCCGGCAAGGCCAAGTACGGACTGCACAACCTCACCGACGCCCTGACCTTCTCCATCAACACCACATTCGCCCAGATCGGCGATCAGCTCGGCGGCCGCAGGCTGGGTGCCGAGATGAACAAGTTCGGGTTCGGCCGCCCGACGGAGATCGACCTCCCGCGCGGGGAAGTCGCGGTCTCGGGCAGGTACCGTGGCGGCAAGGTCCTCCCCAACGACCAGCGGGACGAGGACTCCGCGCGTATCGCGATCGGACAGGAGAACCTCCAGGTGACGCCCTTGCAGATGGCGATGGTGGCGGGCGCGGTGGCCAACGGCGGCCGCATGATGCGCCCGTACCTCATGCGCAGGGCCATCACGCGTGACGGCGTGGTGGTCAAGCAGCAGCGCCCGGAGGAGATCGACTCGGTGGCAAGTGCCTACATCGCGTCCGAGGTGGGCCGCATGATGCAGAACGTGGTGTCGGAGGGAACGGGTACTGAGGCCGGCCTCGCGGGCCTTTCCGTCGCCGGTAAGACCGGTACGGCGGAAACCGGCGACCCCAACCGCAACCAGGCCTGGTTCATCGGCTACGCCCCGGCGGATGACCCCAAGGTGGCCGTGGCCGTGGTGATCGAGGACACCTCGGGCACCGGTGGCACCGAGGCCGCCCCCGTCGCCGGAGAGGTCATGCGCACGGCGCTGTCCATAGGACCCGTACTGGGAGACCCCACCGGATGACCATCGGACCCGGCACGGAACTGGGCGAGCGCTATGAGCTCGGCCACCAGATCGGCAGCGGCGGCATGGCGTCGGTGTACCTGGCGTACGACACCGTGCTCGACCGCGAGGTGGCGGTCAAGGTGCTGGCCGATCGCTTCGCCGCCGACCAGGCGTTCGTCGAGCGCTTCCGCCGCGAGGCGTCCGCCGCCGCGGGCCTGAACCACCCCAACATCGTCGCGGTGTACGACCGGGGCGAGGCCGAGGGCACCTACTACATCGTCATGGAGTACCTGTCCGGGCCGGACCTGAAGAAGGTCATCCGCGACCAGGGCGCGCTCGACCCCGCCGTGGCCGTGGACAACGCCCTGCAGATCCTCTCCGCCCTCACCGCCGCCCATGCCGCGGGCATCATCCACCGCGACATCAAGCCGCAGAACGTGATGGTGGGCGAGGATGGCCGCCTGCGCGTGGCCGACTTCGGCATCGCGCGCGCCGACGCCGACCAGCAGATGACGGAGGCCGGCTCGGTCATCGGCACCGCGCAGTACCTGTCGCCCGAGCAGGCGCAGGGCGAGGAGACCACCGCCGCCAGCGACACCTACGCGGTGGGCATCGTGCTGTACGAGATGCTCACGGGCCGCGTGCCCTTCGACGGCGATCGCCCCGTCACCGTGGCGATGAAGCAGATCAACGAGCCGCCGGTGCCGCCGCGCGTGTTCGCGCAGGACATTCCGCCGGCGCTCGACGCCGTGGTGATGAAGGCCCTCTCGAAGCGTCCCGAGGACCGCTACGCGACGGCCGAGGAGTTCACGGCGGCCCTGCTCGAGGTGCGCGCCGACATGTCGGGCGGCCAGCAGTCGACCCTCATCCTCACGGCGCCGGCGGTTACCGCGGGCGCCGGTGCGGCGACCATGGAGACCCAGGTAGTGGGCGATGCATCAGGAGGCCGCGGATCCCGCGGCGCAGGCGGCCGCGGCGGCGCGGGCAAGGGCAAGGGCAAGGGCAAGGGCGGCGGTAACCGCCGTGCCATGTGGGGAATCGTGGCGGTCATCGTGGCGGCCATCGCCGTGGCGCTGGCCCTGGGCCTCACCCGCGGCGGCTCCGACCTCATCGCCGTGCCGGATGTCGCGGGCTTCGACGCCCCGGCGGCCACCCGGTCCATCACCGATGCCGGGCTCAAGACGACGCAGCGCACGCAGGCCAGCGACACCGTGGCCGTGGGCGTGGTCATCGGCACCCAGCCCGAGGCCGGCACCGAGGTGGCCAGGGACTCCACCGTCACGATCCTGGTGTCCACGGGACCCGCCGAGGTGACCGTGCCCAACGTGGTGGGCCAGGCCATCGAGGATGCCCAGGCCACCCTCGAGAAGTCGGGCTTCACGGTGACCACCGAAGAGGTGGACAGCGAGAAGGAGATCGGCACCGTGGTGCGCCAGGCGCCCAGGGCCGGGTCGACCGCCGGTTCGGGCGACACCGTCACGCTGTACGTGAGCAAGGGCGTGACCAAGGTCACCGTGCCCGACGTCACGGGCAGCGACATCGACAGCGCGCGTTCGGAGATCGCCTCCGCAGGGCTCACCGTGGGCAGCGTCACCGAGGACGACGGCTCGTCGGGCCAGAGCCCGGGCACCGTCGTGGGGCAGGACCCCTCGGGTGGTGCATCGGTGGCCAAGGGCTCATCGGTCGACCTCATCGTGGCCGCGCAGGGCGGCACCTCGGTGCCCGACGTCACGGGCAGCGACCAGGCGACCGCGCGGTCCAAGCTCGAGAGCCTGGGCTTCAGCGTCAACTCCTCAGGCGCCGAGAGCACGCAGCCCGAGGGCACCGTCATCGACCAGGACCCCCAGCCGGGAACCAGCGTGCCCGCAGGATCCACCATCACCATCATCGTGGCCTACGCGGCTTCGGGCGGCGGGTCATCCGGCGGCTCGGGTGGATCATCCGGCGGAGGCTCGTCGGGTGGCTCGGGCGGGGGCTCGAGCGGCGGGGGCTCCCAGCCTCCCGCACCGTCGTCGGGCTCCGGCTCGGGTGGCGGGTCCGGCGGTTCCCAGCCGCCCCCACCGGGTTGATGAGGATCGCGGTACTCGGCGGGGGGCGCAGCAGCGAGCACGACGTCTCGCTGGCGTCCGCCGCCTCGGTGGCGGGTGCCATCGACCGGCAGCGGTACGAGGTGGTGCAGGTCACGATCGCGCGGGATGGTGCGTGGTCCCTCGATGGCGCGCCCGTGGCGCTGGTTCCCGCCGCGGGTGACCAGGCGTGGTTGGTGAGCCTGCCCGGTGGTGGTGCGCCCATCGCGATCGACCTGGTGTTCCCGGTGCTGCACGGCCCCTGGGGCGAGGACGGCACGGTGCAGGGCCTGTGCGAGACCGTGGGCGTTCCGTATGTGGGCGCCGACGTCGCTGCCAGCGCCACCGGCATGGACAAGGCCATGTTCCACGTGCTGGCCACCGCCGCGGGCATCCCGCGGGTGGAGACGCTCATCGTGATGCACTCGGAGTGGCTGGACGACGCGCAGGGGGTGCGCGATCGCGTGGCCGCGGCAATCGGCTACCCGGCGTTCGCCAAGCCCGCGCGACTGGGGTCGAGCTTCGGCATCAGCCCCGTTGCCGATGAGGCCGCCCTCGGCCCGGCACTCGAGCTGGCGTTCGACCACGACGACAAGGCCCTCGTGGAGCGCCGCGCGATGGGCCGTGAGGTCGAGGTGGGGCTGCTCGGCAACACCGAGCCCCACGCCTCGCCGCTCGGGGAGATCCTCCACGACAACGACTGGTACGACCACGAGGCCAAGTACCAGCCGGGCGGCATGCGCCTGCAGGTGCCGGCCGACGTGCCCGCCCACGTGCAGGAGCACGCCCGCGAACTGGCGGTGCGCGCCTGGAACGCCATCGGCTGCAGCGGCCTGGCCCGCGTGGACTTCTTCCTCGAGGGGGAGGACCTCTACGTGTCGGAGATCAACACGATCCCGGGCTTCACGTCGACCAGCGTGTGGGGCCGGCTGATGGCCGGCGACGGGTTCGATTACCCCGAGCTGGTGCAGCGCCTCATCGACCTCGCGCTCGAGCGCCACGAGTCGCGCAAGGCCTATCAGGGATGATCATCGGGGTCATCGCCGACACGCACGTCGGCGAGTTCCTCGATGAAATACCGGCGCAGGCCCTCGAGGCGCTTGCCGGCAGCGACCTCATCCTGCACGCCGGGGACCTCTCCGATGGCTCGGTGATCCCCGTGCTCGAGCAGATCGCACCGGTGGTGGCGGTGCGCGGCGACCATGACCTGGCGTCTGCCCCGCGCCTGCCGGCGCGAGCCGTGGTGCAGGCGGGCAACGTGCGCATCGGCCTCGTGCATGGCAAGCGGCGCAGCAGCGACGCACTGGTGGTGGCCGCGCACGCCCTGGCCGGCCGGCGCATCGGGTTCAACGCCCGGCGCGCGCGCGCGATGGCACGGGCCTTCCGCGCGCACGAAGTGCACGCGGTGGTGTTCGGCCACTGGCACGAGGCGATGATCGAGCACGTGGATGGGGTGGTGGTGTTCAGCCCGGGGGCCGTGTGCCCGTGGGGCAGCCTGGAGGGCGGGCGACCGCCGCGGGCGGGGGCCGCCGGAGTCGCCGACCGGGTGGTGCGCCGCTACCGCCGCCAGCTGGGCGCCGACGCCATGCGCCCGTCCGTGGGGCGCCTGCGCATCGACGGGGACAGCATCACCCCGGAGATCGTCGCGCTCACCTGACCCGCCGGGCGCGCGGGTGCGCCCGGTCGAAGTCGTCGCGCAGGTGGCTGGCGGTGATGTGCGTGTACACCTCGGTGGTGACCGGGCTGGCATGCCCCAGATGGGCCTGCACGTAGCGGATGTCAACGCCCGCCTGCACCAGGTGGGTGCCGCATGAGTGGCGCAGCGCATGGGGGAACACGCGCACGCCCTCGGAGACCAGGCCCGCCTGGTCGGCCACGCCCTGCACCACGCGCCACACATCCGACCGGCCGATTCGGCGTCCGCGCGCGCCCAGGAACACGGCACCTGCGTCACGGTGGCGCGCCTGATCGGGCCGGGGCTTCACGTCGAGCGCCCGGAGATCGGGACGACCGTTGGCGAGATACCGCGTGAGGGCCTCGCGGGCCACCTGCGGCACGGCCACGGCCCGGTGCTTGTTGCCCTTGCCGAGCACGATCAGGTAGGGGTCGTCGGGGTCGTCGAGATGCAGGCTCGAGATGTCGAGGCCCGCGGCCTCGGTGGCACGGATGCCGCAGCCGTACAGCACCTCGATGAGCGCATGCGTGCACAGGCCGCGGGGGCCCGGCATGGCGGCGGCGGTGTCGCACATTCGGCGCATCTGCGACGGCGAGAGCGCCGTGACCTCCCGCGACAGCCGCTCCTGGCTGCGCGACGCCATGGCGGGCGGACGCAGGTCGTCCACCGGGTTGGGCAGGTCGAGGCCCCGCGACCACCACTTGCAGAAGGCGCGTATTGCGGCCACGCGTCGCGCACGGCTCGAGGGTCGGCCGTCGAGGCGGTCGCGCCAGTCCTGCCACCAGCCCGAGGGGATGCCCGACATCTGCTGGGCGGCGGCCTGCGCAAGGGGATCCCCCTCCACGCCGAAGGGGGGTGCGTCGGTATCCCCCGCCTCCACGCCGAGCGCCTCGCCGAGCAGGCGCAGGTCGCGCGCGTAGGCCGCCCGGGTGTTGGCGCTGCCGCGCGTGGCCACGAACGCCGCCGCCAGCCGACGGAACCCCTCGGGATCGACCATGTGATCGACGGTGCTCATCCCCGGGGATGCGCCTCGCGCAGCGCCTTCTGCATGGCCTTGGTGGTCACGCCCGTGTAGCGCTCGGTCGTGGCCAGGCTCGCATG
>JBIIJJ010000069.1:0-7497 GCA_044233875.1 Miltoncostaeaceae bacterium
GAGCTGGCGATCCTCACCGTGTACCTGCCGCCCGAGATGGACGAGGCCCAGCTCGACGCCATCATCGACGAGGCCATGGCCGAGACCGGCGCGTCGTCCATGAAGGACATGGGCACCGTGATCAAGGCCGTGATGGCCCGCACCGGCGGCCAGGCCGAGGGCGGCGTGGTGAGCGCCAAGGTGAAGGAGCGGCTGGGCGCCTGAGGGGTTTCCCGCCGCCGACCCCGGGGCTGGGGGCCTAGCCGGTCACCGCTCCCGGGCGCGGGAGAGTGCGGGCGATGCGCACCACCGATACCCGCTGGGCCCGCGATCCATTCGCCGCCCGGAACGACGTCACCAGCCGCACGCGCAGCGATCGCGTGGCCAGCACGCGCCGGGTGGCTGCCGACAGCCGGCAGGTCACCGTGTAGGTGCCGGGGCGTGTGATGGCCCTCCACGTGGCGCAGGCCTGCAGCGCGCCCGGAGCCGCCTGGGTCTCGCCCCGCTGGGCCAGGCGCCCGGCGCCGTTCACGGTGATCCTGGTGACCACGACCGTGGCGTTCTGCTCGGCGGCCACGGACGGCGTGCCCCGCATCTCCATCTGCGCCTTCGGGGCCTCGGGGGCGGCCGATGGCGTGGCGGTGGGAGTGGATGGCGATGTCGAGTCCCCGGTGGGTGCCACAGCCGGGGCTGCGACCACGCCCACCTGTACCGAGGCCGTCGTCTGCCCCATCGCGTCGGTCATCGTCACGGTGTACGAGGTGGTCGCAGACACCTCGGTCGGGGTGCCGCTGATCACGCCGATGGACGGGTTGAGCGAGAGGCCGGCCGGAAGGGGAGATGACACCGCGAACGTGGCGTTACCGGTTCGGGCCACCGTTGGCGACACCGGCGTGATCGCGGTGCCCACCGTGCCCGCGACAGCCGAGGGGTACGCGAGGGATGACGTGCCGAACCCGAACGTCACGTAGGCCGCCCCCGCATTAATCACCGAGGGTGCGTCGGCTCCATAGGCCCCGGTCAGCACGTCGGGCCGCCCGTCACCGTTCACGTCGCCCGCGCCGGACACCGACAGGCCGGCGTAGTCGTTCGCCGCCGCACCCCGGATGACGATGCCTCCCTGCCCGAGGGATGCCAGGGATATGTCGGCGGGGTCGGCGGAGTTGGCGCGTCCGTACACCACGTAGCCGGCCCCGGCTGCGTTGCGACTGGATGGGTCCGCCCCCGGCGCGCCGATGATCATGTCGAGGATTCCGTCGCCGTTGACGTCACCGGCCCCCGCAACGGACGTTCCACTCTGGTCGTTGGCCGCCGCCCCGTCGATGCTGAAGCCGCGCGCTCCAAGAGCGCCGAGGTTGAACGACGTCGGGGTCGTGCTCCCGTACACCACGTAGCTGCTGCCGGCGGCGCTACCCGCGGTCGGATCGGCAAGGGGGGCGCCGATGATGATGTCATCCCGGCCGTCGCCGTTCTGGTCGCCCACGCCCGCCACGGCGGATCCGCTCTCGTCCTGCTGCGTGGCGCCGAGGATCTCGATGCCACGGCTGCTGAGGGAATTCGTGCTCACGTTCGTCGGGGCGCTCGACCCGTAGATCACGTAGGTCACGCCCCGCCACCAGTTCGTTGTGCCCGCTTCCGGGTACGACTTGGTTGCCACGATCACGTCGTCGATGCCATCCGCATTGAAGTCGCCCGCGCCGCCGACAGCCAGGCCAACGTTGGTGAAGGCCTCGTACCCATTCACGCGGAAGCCGCGTGTGCCGAGTGACGCCGTCACGCTCAGGCCTGCAGGATTGGCTGATCCGTAGACCACGATCGCCGACCCGGCGTTGCCCCGAGACGGCGACAGGAGGTCGGCTCCCGGTAGTCCCACGACCACATCGTCGATGGAGTCGTTGTTCACGTCTCCTGCAGCCGCCACCGACTGGCCCACGTTGTCGCCTGCGGAGGTGCCCGTGATCTGGAATCCGCGCGCCCCGATCGCTGCGAGGTCGACGTCACCAGTCTCCGTTGCCGACCCGAAGATGACCACCGCGGTGCCGGCGCCCCCAACGGAACCCGGGTCGGCCAAGGGCGAGCCCACGATCACGTCATCGATGCCGTCGTTGTTCACGTCGCCGGCCCCGGCCACCGAGAATCCCGCCTCATCCGCGGCGGCGGCACCGGCGATGCGGAAGCCCTGACCGCTGAGCGCTGCCAGGTTGATGCTGGTGGCGGTGGCAGACCCGAACACCACGTACGCCGCGCCGGCGTTACTGCGACCGTGGGGATCGGCCCAGCGGGCGCCGATGATCACATCATCGATGCCGTCGTTGTTCACGTCGCCCGCGCCCGCGACCGCCTTGCCGACCTCCGAGCTCGCCTCCGGCCCCGTGATCGTGATGTTCGCCTGGGTCAGCAGGTCGACGGTGCCGGTCTGCTGGGGCAGCACGCCGAGCGCAAGCGCCGCACCAAGCGCAAGCGCGCCGGCCCCGGTGAGCGAGTATGTGAAGAGGTGGGGGGGTCTCATAGGGGTGTGTCGTCCTAGTCCGTTACGGGCATCCTCAGCGCCTGCGACCCGATGCTCACGGTGGTTCGCCCGATCGCCCGACGCTCTGGATGGCTCAGATTTGGCATGGGCATGAGCGTTGCACGGGGTGCGGCGCACCCTTGCCCGATCCTCGGTTATTGCGGTGCCGGGCGCCCCCGCCGTACCCAGCCACGGGAGTCCTCGCCCTACCCCGTGACCACCGGCCTGGGCGCCCGCGGAGTGATCCTCACCGTGGACTTCCCGGTGGCCCTGGCGCTTGCCTGGGTGCCGCCGGTGCTCCGTGCCGTGGCGGTGATGGTGCGCGACACCGCGCGCACCGTGCTCGCCCGCACGGTCAGTGACGCGGTGCGCTGCTGGCCTGCGGGGATATCCCCTGAGCTCCAGCACACGGTGCGACCCGATCGCGATGAGCCCGTGGGAGCCCCGGTGATGACCATGTTGGCCGGAAGCCGCACGCAGGTGCGCACGTCCTTAGCCGTGGCGACGGCCATCTGGCCGCGCATGCGCGCCATGGCCGTGGTGGTGGACGCGCGATTGGATGTGCGCACCCCGAGCCGCATCGCCTGACCGGCCCGCAGCGACCTGCGGCTGGGCAGCAGGCGCACGGAAAGCGATGGGGTGGAGGACTCGCTCTTGGTGCCCGGTGCCGCGGTTGGGGTTACGGGCGCCGATGGCGCGGAGCCGGGTCCGCTGCCCGCGGCATTCATGGCGACGACCGTGAACGTCACGGGCGTGCCCGGCGTGAGGCCGGTGATCGTGCACGATGTGCGGGGCGGCGTGGCAGTGCATGTGGCCCCACCCGGCGATGCAGTCGCGGTGTACATGGTGATTGCGCTGCCCCCATCGGATGCCGGGGCGGTCCACGACACCGTGGCCTGGCCCTCGCCGGCGACTGCGGTCACGTCGCGTGGCGCTGACGGTGGCGCCATGGTCCGGGCCGACTGGATGCCCATGAGCGCACTGGGGAGAGTGGCGTTCCACACCGCGGTGGCAACTCCGAAGGGGTCGATCGCCACCGAGAGGGAGTCGTATGCAGGGTCCTGCGACAGGGATGTCGCCTGTCCCCACGACGTGCCGTCGAATGTCGCCGCTCGGGCCGTTTGCGTTCCGTTGATCTCGTCGCTCCAAAGCGCTACGGCAGCGCCCTCGGCATTCACCGCCACCTTGGGCTTAATGCTGGCCATATTGTTCGTAGTGGCGAGCACCGTCGTCGTGGGTGCCCAGGTGCCGGAGGCATAGCGGCGGGCACCCACGAATTCCGGATTGACCGGGTCTTCACCGTGCCATATAGCGGTCACTCGACCCTGGGCATCGATCCCCAGGGCGGCGTCATAGCCCGCCCCCACGGTCGCGGCGCTGTTGTCCCAGCCGGAGCCGTTGCCGAGGGTTCGCTTGCTCAGTACCTGGAAGCCGGGCAGCGGGGGCTGCGGCTCCTGCCATGTGACGGTGGCCACTCCGCTTGCGTCCATCACAACAGACGGATTGGCCTCGGCTTGGTTCCTCAAGGTCGTCGAGATCGTGCTGGAGGAGTTGGACCAGGCGCCTGCGCTGCAGCACCGCTTGGACTTCAGTGACCCGGACGGGCTGCCGTCCTGCTGCCACACGGCGACAGATGAATCTGCGGGGCCGCTTGCAAGCGCGAGACCGAAGGTGCCTGACAGACCGCTGGCCAGCTGCGCCTCGGCACCCCACGACCCGTGTGCCGTCGCCCGTGCCGCATAAATGCTCGTGCCCGCGCCGAAGCGAGCCCACGCGGCCGTCACGGTGCCCCCGGCATCCACCGCGACCCGGGGGAAGAAGTCGACTGAGCTTCCCGGGGTCGATACCGGGGTCGGGCTGCTCCAGGCGGTGCCGGTGTGTCGAGCCGCGAAGATCGTGTTGTGTCCACTGGACACCTGCGACCACACGGCGGTGACAGTGCTGGATGGCGACACGGCGAGTGCCGGCTGCGCCGCCACGTCGGCGGTGGAGACGGTGACGGGTGAGCTCCACACTCCTGCCGTGAGACGCGACGCCCGCAGGGCGTAGGTGTTGCCATTGTCCGTGGACTCTCGCCACACGGCGGTCACCGTGCCCGCCGTGTCAGTGACCACCTGCGGATCGGCCGCGTTCGTAGCCCCCGCCATCACGTCAGTCGGCGGCGACGTCCACTGCGCCCCGGCAGCTCCGCCTGCGGAGCAGAGCACGGCAGCGAGCGCAAGCGTGATGGCGCCGGCCAGCACGCTCCGACCTCGGCGCTGCTCGCCACGGTCGAATGGGGGCATATTCGATGGCGCCATGCGCGCGAGGTTGCCAGCCCGCCCCCTGCGATCCGGCCGCGCCCTCGGTTATTACCGGCGCGGCTTACGCCGTGCGCGCCGGAACGCGCAGCCGAACGACGGTTCGCCCCCCGTCGCTCACACGCGACCACTGGGGCGAGGCCTCGTCGAAGAGCGCGGATCCCATGCCATCCGGCCCGGGCGAGAGGGTGCCGTCATCCTGCACGGTCAGTTCAACCGAACCGGGGCTGGTCGTGAGCGAAATCCATGCGCTGCGCGCGCCCCCGTGCCTGAGGGCGTTCGTGAGGCACTCGGCGATCACGTCGATGGTCACCTGCCGCGCCGCGGGATCTTGGTCGAGTGCGTGCCGGGCGGGGTCGCTCACCTCGACCGTGATGGCCAGCGAGCGCCGCCAGAGGGCGAGCAGGTCGTCCAGGGCGTCGTCGAGCGCCTGCCCCTCGTCCGGGGGCGACTCCAGCATGGCCTCGACCTCACGCAGGGTGTCGAGGGAGTCGCGCACCAGGCGCGTGCGCTCGGCGGCCGGCATATCGGCCGGTGCCGATTCCAGGGCACGGGCCACCCCCACCAGCGCGCCCTGCACGCGGCCGTGCAGCAGCGTGCCGAGCATGCGGTGCTCGTGCCGGAGGCGCTGGCGCATGCGGGCGAGCGACCACGTGATGTCGGCGATCACCGCGCGCAACCGACGCTCGTCATCGCTGCTCAGTTGCGCCGCCGCTTCCAGCACCGACGCCGCCAGGAAGATCGGGGGAATCGTGATGAGGGCCACCACGGGGTACCCGACCGCAAGGGGCGAGAGCGGGTCGAGCGCCATGGTGATGAGGAGCGTCAGGGCGAGCACGGCCACGTAGGCGACGTAGAGCGTGGGCAGGGCCGCGGCCAGCGGCATGCGCGCGAGTCGGGGCTCGAGCACGATGCGCAGGCCCATCAGCAGCAGCGACAGCGCCACCCACGTGGCGAGCGCATTCACCACGAGGAATGCGTAGCCCCACCGGGGCCCGGCGAGCAGGGGGAAAAGCACCACCGGCACCGCACTCACGAGCCAGGGCGCGTGGGTTACGCGGCGCGACGCGGCCTCGAGCAGGCGCCGCACCCGGCCACGCATGTGCTGCTGCGTGGGCTGGCCGTCGATGAGCGCCTCCGCGGGATCGGCCGCAAGGATCTCGTGGCTCAGCGGGCGGATGGTTGCCACCACGGCGTCCTGCACGCGCGCGGCCTCCGCGGCCAGCTCAGTCCCCTGCTGCAGGGTGGCGAGACCGCGCGAGATGCGCGCGAGTGCCTGCCGGGCGGGCGTGAGCAGGTCGTCGCGCAATCGCCGGGTTACCTCGTTGAGTTCATCGCGCTCGCGTCGATCGAGGTCGGCCAGCACCTCCTGCTGCTCCCGCAGTTGCTGCATGGCCTGCCGGTGCTGCCGCACGTGATCCACCACGATGGCCACCAGGGCCAGCCAGATCACCGCGGCCACGGCGGTGGCCGGAATGCGCCATCCCGGGGGGATCGGGTTCTCGATGCCCGCGGCGTCGATGATCCACCCGCGCACGGCTGCAGACAGGGCGCCGGCCGCGGCGAACGTGATGATGGCCCGCACGGCCCTGTTGCCCCCGCCGCCGGGGCGCAGCCAGAGGGCGTGGGCCAGGGCCAGCAGCAGCAGCGCGGGGACCGCCGCCGCAATCGCGATGACCACGCGCTTCGGAAGGGTGTAGTCGGGGGCCTCGGGGAAGCCCGGCAGCCCGACGAGCACGATCATCACCAGGGTCGTGAGCAGCGACCAGCGCGAGATCGCGTTGGGCCCCCACGCGCGGCGCAGTTGGGTCACGCCTCGGGCCCCGTGCTCCCTTCGGGCATCCCGAATGCCCGGGTGTAGATGCGCGTGGCCTCCACCCGGGCATTGCGCTCGCCGGTCTCGCCGATGCCGAGCGCCGCGTACACCCGCTGCACCGACTCCTCGGCTGTGCGCTTGGCCACGCCGCGACGCCGGGCGATCTCGGCGTTCGAGCATCCCATGGCGATGAGCTTGAGCACGTCCAACTGCACTGCGGTGAGGCCCTCGAGGTCCGACTGAGTGGATGCCTCGCGCACCAGCGGCGCCCGGGTGTCGTCGAGGGCGGACTCGATGGCATCCAGCAGCACGGCTGCGGTCTCGACCTCCGCTTTGTTCACGAATGCTGCGCCCGGCGGGAGGGGTTGGCCGATTCCGGCCGCCCGGGGCCCGGGGTAGTGCGACACCACCACCACGCCGAGGCCCGGCGCCGATGCCGCCAGGGCCGTCGCCAGTTGCGCGCCGTTGGGCTGCTCGCCCAACTGGATATCGACCACCAGCACGTCGGGGTCGAAGTCCTCGAACAGCGCCAGGGCCTCGCGCGAGGTGCCGCATGAGCGCACGTCGAACCCGCCCACGACGAGGAGGCTCGCCAGGAGCGACCGCGTCATGGCGTCGTCCTCCACGATCAGCGCCTTTCGGGGGTAGCGCGGGGTGGGCATGGCTCGGTTATTACCCCTCACCGGTTCCCGCAGGCCCCGCAAGACTCGGTTATTACAGGTCGAATGCGCCGCTGTCGGTGGATATGGACAGCTTCAGCGGTCCGTGCGGCCCGACGTCCAGGTGCACCCGCTCGATTGCGCCGCAGGGGTGGTGCACGGGGATGTCCCCGGGCATGGCGGCCGGGTCGTCCCACTGGATGAGGAAGGGCAGCAGGGGGGTGGCGCACGCCT
>JBIIJJ010000070.1:0-7431 GCA_044233875.1 Miltoncostaeaceae bacterium
GGCACGTCGCCGCCCGCGTTGTCGGTGATGCGGGTCATGAGGGTGGGGAACTGCCGCGCCATCAGCCATGCGTTGAGCCGGTTGGCAACGTCGAGGTTGACGTCCTTCTCGAACAGGACCGGCTGCAGCTGCGAATTGAAGCGCGGCTCCAGCCCGGTGACCGCCCCGGGCGGCAGGATGCCCACGGCACCCGAGTCGGCGCCGCCATGGCCGGCGTCGATGGCCACCACGGGCAGGGACGACGCCGAGGCAGCCGTGGCGGCGGCGAGGGCGAGCGACGCGATGAGGGCATAACGGAAGCGCACGCGGGCATCTAAGCCGCTCGCCCGGCGTATCGCATCCCCGATGTTGCGGCGGCACGTCGCGGGCCGGGGGCGCCGGGGTCGTGGCTACCCTCACTCCCCATGCCCCGCCGCACCGCGTTGGCCCTCGCATCGGGCATCCTCGTCGCCGCGCCAATGGCCGCACTGGGCGCCGTGGGCGATGTGTCGCGCATCGGGGCCCCGGCGTGGGGCGGCAGCGCCTCCACCGCGGTGGAGGGCTCGGCGTTCTCCCCCGACGGCCGCTTCGCGCTCATCACGTCGAGATCGAACCTCACGGGCAGCGGGGGGATCTACCCCTCGACCCAGCTGTTCATGCGCGAGATCGCCACCGGGCGGGTGACGCTGGTCTCGGCCTCGGCATCCGGCGTGGCCGCCAATGCCGCGATTGCCGACACGCCGCCCGACCAGCCCCGCCCGTTCGGCGTGTCGCTCGACGGCCGGTACGTGGTGTTCGCATCGTCGGCATCGAACCTGGTGGGCAGCGACTCCAACGGGTCGAGGGTCGATGTGTTCCGCAAGGACACCCTGACGGGCCGCGTCACCATCGTGTCGCGTGATTCGGCAGGCGCCCAGCCGTCGGACGGCGTGACCGGCCAGCCATCCGTGAGCGCAGACGGTGCACGCGTGGCCTTCGCGTCGGGCGACCAGCCCCTGGTGCCAGCCGACGCAAACGGGGTGGGCGACATCTACCTGGCAGATCTCCGGGCGGCTTCGCTCACCCTGGTGAGCCGCTCGGCATCCGGTGCGCAGTCCACCCGTGCGGTCGACCACCCGGCGCTGAGCGCCGACGGCCGCTCCGTGGCATTCCACGGCACCCGCGAGGCGTCGGTGCTGGCGGCGGGCGACACGGACAGCCAGGACGACGTATACGTGGCGCAGCCGCACTCGCGCACCATCGTGGTGGCCAGCCTACCCACCGGTGGCACCGACACCGGGCCGTCGGGCGCCGCATCCATCTCGGGCGACGGCACGCGGGTTGCCTTCGAATCGGAGGCGCCGCTCGCCCCCGGCGACTCGGGTGCCTCGCCCGACGCCTACGTGCGCGACCTCACCTCGGGCACCACCAGGCGCGTATCGGGCTCCGACATCAGCGGTGGGCCCGTGATCAGCGTCAACGGCGCCCGCGTGGCGTTCGCCGGCGCGGCGACGGGTGCCGATGCCGGCGACGTCAATGGCGTGGACGACGTGTACGTGCGCACGCTCTCCACGAACGCGCTCTACCGGGCGTCCCGTGACGCCTCGGGCAATGCACCCGCCACGGCCGCCGGCCGACCGGCGATCAGCGGCAGCGGATCCCTGGTGGCCTTCACGGTGAACGACCAGGGCTCCACCCGAGCCGACTCCTGGGCCACCGATGTCGGCACGATCGCGGCCACCGCGCCCGGCCTCACGGCCACCGCCACCCACAACGGGCGGCGCGTCACGGTTGCGGGCACCGCGTCGGATCCTGCGGGCATTACCTCGGTGAGCGTGGGGCGCCGCACGGCGCGCATCAGCGATGACGGCGGCTACTCGGTGTCATTCACCGCCCCCCTCGGCACGGAGGCCGTGACCGTCACGGCAACCAGCGGCCTGGGCGCGACCGCCACCGCCCAGGTGGGCGTAACGCGTGCCCGTGCGCCCCGCGGCACGTCGCCGGCTGCACCACGCCCCCGCGCCCTTCGCGTGCGGGTGGCGCGCCCGTGGGCCAGGGCCTCGTTCTCCCTGCCGGTCCGGGCCGCGTGGCGGGTGGAGCTGCGCCAGCGCGTGCAGGGAACATCGCGCGCCCGGGCCTTCCGGCTCATCGCCGCCCGATCGGGCGCGCCAGTCGCCGGACGCCGCACCGTCAGGCTGCGGCTGCCCACCACGATTCGGCCGGGCAGGTACCAGGTGCGGGTGATGATGTCGTCGGCCTCGGGTCTCGGCACGTCGGCGCGTACCATCACCGTGCCGTGATCTTCCCGCTCCGCACGTCGCGCTGGTCGCGATTCCTCACATCGAGCACCGGGCCGTTCGAGGTCGAGGTGTCCGACGACATGGTGCATGTGCGCATGGGCTGGGTGGGGCATGCCGACATCCCCATCGAGCGCATCGAGCGCATCAGCAACCACAAGTGGCCCTGGTACGCGGGCGTGGGCGTGCGCATCGCCAAGGGCATGGTGGCGTTCGTGCCCGCTCCCGCGCAGGGCGTTGTGCTCGAGCTGGACTCCCCGCTCGAGGTGCATGCGCCCGTGGCCTGGGAGACCCAGCGCGTGATGGTGGGGGTGGCCGACCCGGCGGGCTTCGCCGAGGCCGTGGCCGCCCGCCGCGCCACAGGCTCCTAGAGGATCTGCACGGCCATCAGGCGGTTGCCGTCGGGGTCGAGGAACTCCAACGACAGCGCCCCGCCCATGTCCTCGATGGGGTCCTTCTTGGCGCCCGCTGCCTCGAGTACGGCCTCGAACCCCGCGATGTCGCCCACCCGGAAGGTCACGGTGGCGCCGCCCTGGTGCGGGGCCGTTGCCAGCTCACCGAACAGGCCGAGCTCGGTTCCGCCCACGGTGAACTGCGCCCAGTCGTTGCCCGCGCGCTGGCTCAGCTCGAGCCCGAGCACGCCCTCGTAGAACGCCACCGACCGCTCCATGTTGCACACGCCGTAGAACACGACGTCGACGCCCTCGATGAGTCCCACGTGCCGGCTCCCCCGTTATCCCGGCCCCCGGCGGGGGCCTGCCGTCGCGATCGTACCCGCGGGAGTACGATGCCGCGCCGTATGAGGCACAGGTAGCAATGGCCATCCGGCGCCGCAGGCGCGAGAGGATGGAGCGCGTCGTAGGGGTGCCCGGCCTCTGGGCCACCGCCTACGGCAATGTCGGCTCGTCGATCTACTACGCGCTGGGCCTCGTGGCGGCGTACGCCCTGGGGCTCACGCCCCTGGTGTTCCTGTTCGCCGGCCTCATCTTCGCCGCGACGGCCATCACCTACACCGAGGGAACCGCCATGTTCCCCGAGGCGGGTGGGTCGTCGTCGTTCGCGCGCCAGGCCTTCAACGAGGGCGCGGCCTTCGGGGCGGCCTGGGGCCAGATGCTCAACTACATCATCACGATCGCCATCTCGGCGTTCTTCGTGCCCCACTACCTCGGCGTGTTCTGGGAGCCCCTGCGCACGAACCCCTGGGACATCATCGTCGGCATCGGCGTTGTGGCGCTGATCGCGCTGCTGAACATCGTCGGCATCAAAGAGGCCGCCAAGCTCAACATCGGCCTGGCGCTGCTCGACCTCGGCACGCAGATCCTGCTGGTGATCGTGGGCCTGTTCGTGGTCTTCTCCCCCACCCAGGTGTGGGACAACATCGTGTGGGGAGTGGCGCCCACCTGGACCAACGTGATCATCGGCGTCACGCTGGCGATGATCGCCTACACCGGCATCGAGACCATCTCGAACATGGCCGAGGAGGCCCAGGTGCCCGAGCGCACCATCCCGGCCTCCATCCGCGCCACGGTCATCACGGTGCTCGTGATGTACGCCCTCATCCCGGTGGTGGCGCTGTCCGCGCTGCCCGTGACCCAGCAGCCGGACGGCAGCTACTCCACCGAGCTCGGCACCACCTACGCCGGCGACCCGATCCTGGGCATCGTGAGCCAGTTCGGGCTCACCGGCATATGGCAGGCCGTTGTGGAGGGATTCGTAGGCGTGCTGGCCGCCACGATCCTGGTGATCGCCACCAACGCCGGCGTGATCGGCGTGTCGCGGCTCACGTACGCAATGGGCTACCACCGGCAGTTGCCATCGGGTATCCGCAGGCTGCATCCGCGGTACAACACGCCGGCGGTGGCGATCATCATCTTCTGCGCCATCGCCGCGCTGGTGATGATTCCCGGGCAGGCCGACTTCCTGTCCAACCTCTACGCGTTCGGCGCCATGCTGTCGTTCAGCATCGCCCACCTGGCCATCATCTGGATGCGCTGGAAGCGCCCCGAGATGCGGCGTCCCTACGTGGGCCGTCCCAATATCTCCATCCGCGGCCGCAGCATCCCCCTGTTCGCCGTGTTCGGGGTGCTCGGTACGGGCGGCGCCCTCGTGGCCGTGCTCATCCTGCGGCCCGACGCCCGGTGGGTGGGCATCGCCTGGATGGCGTTCGGCTTCCTGATGTACATCGCGTACCGCCGGCGCATCGGCGTGCCCTGGACCCAGACCGCCACCATGCAGAGGCAGGAGCTGGCCCTCGAGGTGGACGTGGCGTACACGAACATCCTCGTGCCGGTGGTGGCCACCGAGTCGTCGGAGGAGATGATGGCCACCGCGGGCAAGCTGGCGGCCGACCGCGGGGTGAGCATCCACGCCATCACGGTGGTGGAGGTACCGGTGGAACTGCCGCTCGAGGCCGAGATGCCGCGCGAGGAGCGTGGTGCCGAGCAGCTGCTGGCCCATGCCCGGCAGATCGCCGAGGAGTACGGCGCCACGGTGGAGACCAAGGTGGTGCACGGCAGGCAGGCCGGGCGGGCAATCGTGGACGAGGCCCGCCACATGAACGCCGAGGTCATCATGATGGGGGTGGCCCGCAAGCGCCGCCTGGGGGAGCGCATCTTCGGGAGCACGGTCGACTACGTGCTGCGCCACGCCCCCTGTCGCGTGGTGATCGCCAGCGATGCGGCCGCCCCGGGCACCACGCAGGCCGATGCGGTCGGGGCAGCGCTGTCCACGGTCGTCTCGGGCGGCCCGAGGCCGCCGCAGCCCCCCACCGGGGCCTGAGAACAGCAAGAACTCACAGTATCTTCACGAACTTTGTAACAGCGTTCGTGACACTTCGTGTTCTCCCGCACGAACTCCGTTTCCCCCATCATCACTGGCGTTACAGGGCCACAGCACCCCGTAAACGAAGCCGCGCGCACAAGCGCTTGTGCGACATGTGTCGAATTGACGGAAATTCGCAATGGGTTTACGGTGGATCACGCATGCGAATGGACTCCAGGAACCCGCTTCTCCGGTCACGTGATGGCCGTGCGATCCTGGTCACGCAGGCAGCCCACGCGCTCGCGCAGGGAATGCTCACGGTCATCATCCCGTGGCTCATCCTCGAGCAGGGCGGTTCGGCGTCGCAGGCCGCAATCGGCTTCGCGATCACGTTCGTGCCGTTCCTGCTGCTCGCAGCGCCGGCTGGGCTCGCCGGTGACCGGATGGCGCGACGGCCCCTGCTCTCGATCGCACTGGGAATCGGCACCACCCTCGCGGCGATACTCGCCCTGGCGATGGCGTCAGGCGCCCTCGGGATGCCGTGGCTCTACCTGGGCGCATTCCTCATCGGATCGGTGCGGGTGTTCGTGGACGCCGCGATGTTCGGCGCCGTCGCCACCGTGGCCGCCCGCGACGAGATGATGCCCGCCCAGGCAGCCCTGGCGCAGGCGTTCAACCTGGGGTACTTCGGCGGACCGGCCATCGCCGGACTCGCACTGGTGCTGGGCGGTGGCATCGCCACGTGGCTCGTGGCGGGTGCGCTGGCGATCGCCGCCGCAGCCGCCCTTACCGCAACCTCGCGGCTCGACGAGCGCGACGAGAAGGGCCCGCGGCCCACGGTGCGGCGTGGCCTGGCGTTCCTCTTCCTGTCGCGCGACCTGCGGGTGCTCACGATCACCGGCGTGGCGTGGAGCCTCGCCTCGGGAGCCGCGATCAGCCTCGCGGTTCCGCACCTGCGCAACGACCTGGGGGTGTCCGGCGCGGCCCTGGCCGCCGTGCTGGGTGCGGGCGTAGCCTGCATGATGCTGGCCACGCCCATCATCACCCGGCTCGACCGCCGCCACGCCGACGAAACCATCATCGTGGCCGCATGCGCCGCCTATGTGGTGCCGGCGCTCGCCATGGCCGCGGTGCCGGGCGTGATGGGCACTGCCCTGGCGTACGCGCCGCTCATGCTTGCCAACGCCATCTGCGCCGCGACGCTCATGGGCGCCCGCGCGCGCCGCGTGCCCCGCTCGATGCAGGCAATGGCCGGAGTGGCAGGCCGCACCCTCGTGATGGCCGGCCTCGCAGCCGGTGCAGCACTTGGCGGTTTTGCCGCCGACTGGCTCGGGTCACGCGGGGCGTACGCAATCGTCGCCGCGGCCCTGCTGGTCACGGCCCTGGCCGCCCGCCCGGCCCTGCTGCGCGCACGTGAGCGCCGCCTGCGCGGCCGCACCGCACCCGCCCGTTCGTAGGGGGAAAACCTGAGCCGGGCATGCCCCGCGGTGGCGTAGGCTCGCCGCGTGCGCAAGTGGCTCCCGATCTTCATCCTCGGCCTCACGCAGTTCGTGATGGTGATCGACGGCACGGTGATGAACGTGTCGATCACCACCGTCGTGGCCGACCTGGGCACCACGGTCAGCGCCATGCAGCTGGCGATCGCCACGTTCACCCTCACCATGGCCGGGTTCATGATGGCGGGCGCGGGCATCGGCGACCGCCTCGGCCGGCGGCGCACGCTGGTGATCGGCCTCATCGTCTACGGCATCGGCTCGTTCACCACGGCGGTCGCGCCGGGCTTCACCGTGCTGTTCATCGGCTGGTCCATCATCGAGGGCCTCGGCGCCGTGCTGGTCATACCCGCCGTGGCGGCCCTTGCCGCCTCCAACTACCAGGGGCGCGACCGTGCCGTGGCCTACGGGATCCTCGGGGGCCTCTCCGGGGCCGCCGTGGCCATCGGGCCGCTCGTGGGGGGTTGGGTGACCACCGAGTTCTCGTGGCGCTGGGTGTTCGCCGCGGAGACCATCATCATCGCCGTGGTCATCCTGCCGTTCATCAAGGCCATCCGGGACGGCGTGCGCAAGCCGGTGACCAGCCGCTTCGACATCGTGGGCGTGGTGCTCTCGGCCACCGCGATGATCCTGGTGGTGCTGGCGCTGGTCTCGGCCAGCACCTGGGGCATCATCAGGCCCATCGACCCGCCGTTCGAGGTGCTGGGCTTCTCGCCGGTCATCCCCATCGTGCTCGTGGGCCTGCTGGTGATGCGCTGGTTCTTCGCCTGGGAGAAGCGGGTGTCCGCGCGGGGCGGAACGCCGCTCGTGGGCACGGACCTCCTGCACATCCGATCCCTGCGCTCCGGCCTTGGGTCGCAGGTGGTCCTCTACTTCATCATCGCCGGCACGTTCTTCATCCTGCCGCTCTACCTGCAGACGGT
>JBIIJJ010000004.1:0-26592 GCA_044233875.1 Miltoncostaeaceae bacterium
GAAGAGCTTGCTCACGCGCTGCAGGTTGCGGAGCGCCTGGCGGCCCTCGAGGATCATCAGGGCGAGCGATGCGAAGCCGCCGCGCACCATCACGATGTCGGCAACAGCCCGGGCCATCTGGCTGGCGTCGCCCGGCGCGATCGCCACGCGCGACTTCTTGAGCGCCGGCACGTCGTTCACGCCGTCGCCGATCATCGCCACGTTGTAGCCCTCGGCCGTGAGCGCCGCCACGATGCGCTCCTTGTCGTCGGGAGTTGCGCGGCCCACGATGCCCGCGCCGGTAACCACGCGGCTGAGCGCGGTGGGGTCCTGCGGAAGCTCCGACGCCAGGATGGGCGAGCTCGAGTGGATTCCGCAGTCGGCGGCGATCGCGCCGACGGTCGCCGGTGCGTCGCCGGACACCACGTGCACCGGGATGCCCTCGCGACCCAGGAATTCCACCGCGCCCTTCACCTCGGGCTGCAGCGTCTCGGCGAGCGACACCACCCCGAGGGCCCTCAGGCCATCGGGCGGGGGCGCGTCGGCATTGACCGTGCCGAGCGCGCCGGTGCCCGATGCCAGCACCAGCACCCGGCGCCCGTGCGTCGACTCCCGGTGCACCACGTCGGCGAGGGGCCCGGGGTTGAGTACCCCGGGTGCGCCGAGGGCCAGCACGCGGTCGCCCAGGCGCACGGCGGCCCACCGCCGACGCGAACTGAAGGGCACCACCTCGTCGGCCTCCCGCTCCTCGTGGGGCAGGCCCGCCGCGATTGCGTCGAGCGTCTCGTCCCGGTCGCGCCAGCACGCGGTGTACTCGGCCAGGGCCGTGCGCAGGTCGTCGTCGCTCACGCCCGCCGCGGGCTCGGTGTGCACCAGCCGGGCCTCGCCCGTGGTGAGGGTGCCGGTCTTGTCCACCAGCACCATGTCGGCCGACGCCAGCGCCTCGATGGCCGACAGCTGCTGCGCAAGTGCACCGCGCCGCGACATGCGGATGGTGCTGACGGCGTACGTGATGCTGGCCAGGAGGATGAGCCCCTCGGGGATCATGGTGACCATGGCCGCGGTGGCCGTGGACACGGCCTCCTCGAGGTCGGGGCTCTGGCGCCACAGGGCGAGGGCGAGCACCCCGCCCAGCGGGATCATGATCGACACCATCGCGATGAGCAGGCGGTTCATGCCCCTCTGCAGTGGTGACAGCGGGTGCCGGAACGAGCGCGCGATGCCCGACACGCGACCCGCGTAGGAGTCGTCGCCCACGGCCTCGGCCACGTACGTGCCCGAGCCCTCGGCGCAGAAGGCCCCTGCGCGAACGGCGTCGCCCGGCTCGCGGGTGACCGGCCGCGACTCGCCGGTGAGCACCGCCTCGTCCAGGGCCAGCCCATCCGCTGCGCGCAGGGTTCCGTCTGCCACCAGCTGGTCCCCGGCGCCGATCAGCACCAGGTCGCCGGGCACCACGTCGTCCACGCCCACGTGGCGCTCCCGGCCCTCGCGCATCACGCGGGCAGTGGGCGCCACCAGCGCGGCCAGGCGCTGCACGGCGCGCTTCGCCCGCACCTCCTGGGCGATGCCGATGGTCACGTTGACCACCAGGATCGCCAGGAAGAACACGTCGCGCCAGTCGCCGAACATCAGCGTGATCACCGCGAATGTCACGAGGATCAGGTTGAACAGCGTGAAGACGTTGGCCCGCACGATGCTCGCGTACGACCGGCCGGCCGTGCGCCGCCGCACCGTGGTGCGCCGCGCCGCCGCCTGTGCGTCCGTGAGGCCCCCGGCGCCCGTTGCGGGGACGATGACGGCCGTCTCGGCGGTCTCGGTGCTCACCACCCCAGCGTGTCACCCGCAGGGTCATCGTGCCTCGCCCCCGGGTCCGTGGGATACCCCGCTGTTACCATCGGCAGCGTGCGGACCGTATCCGTGGGAGCCCTGCTCGCCGCCCTGCTCGCCGTCGCGCCCATCGCCGTGGGCGTCGGCCCCGCACCCACCCCCGCCGGTTCCGCGTGGCTTCTCGCCGACGGCGCAACCGGGGAGGTGCTGGCGGAGCGCGCAGCGGATGTGGCACGTCCCATGGCGAGCCTCACCAAGATGATGACCGCGCTCGTGGCGCTGGAGTCGGGCGACCCCGACAGGGTGGTGACCGTGGTGCCGGCCGCGGCCTCGGTGGGGGAGTCATCGGCCGGCCTCCGCCCGGGGGAGCGCATCAGCATCCGTGACCTGGTGAAGGGGCTCATGGTGGGCAGCGGCAACGACGCCGCCACCGCCCTGGCCTACGCCGTGGCGGGCTCCGAGGCCGAGTTCGTCACCCGCATGAACGAGAAGGCCGCGTCCATGGGCCTCACGCGCACGCAGTTCGCCAACCCCCACGGGCTCGATGAGCCCGGCCACAGGTCATCCCCGAAAGACCTGCTCGTGCTCGGCAGGGCCGTGATGGCCAATCCATTCCTTCGCCAGCTCGTGGGCAGCCGCACGGTTACCGTGCCCGGCCCCGGCGGGGCGGGCACGCGAAGGCTGCAGTCGGAGAACGACCTGCTGTCGATCATGCCCGATGCTGACGGCGTGAAGACGGGGCACACCGACGACGCGGGCTACACGCTGGTGGCGCACGCCACCTCGGGATCGCTCGGGCGGGATCTCTACGCGGTGCTCATGGGCGAGCCCGACCGGGCCACGCGCGCATCCGACGCCAAGGCGCTGCTGGAGTGGGGCTTCTCGCACTACGCCCGCCCGGTGGTGGTGAGGAAGGGCCAGCCCGTGGTGTCGCTCGAGGTCCAGGGAGTGCCCGGGCAGGCGGTGGCCCTCGCTCCCCCCGCGGCCGTGGCAGCGACCATCAGGGTGGGGCGGCCCGTTCAGCTGCGGGTGGTGGCGCCGTCGATGGCGGTCGCCCCGCTGGCGAAGGGCGCGAGGGTGGGTCAGGTGGAGGTGCGCCAGGGCGACGACGTGGTGGCGCGGTCGGCCCTGGTGGCCACCCGGCCGGTCGCCGCTCCCGCGTTTGGCGATTCCCTCAAGAGCGCGCTGGGCGGGATAGGGTCCGTGTTCTCATGATCCTCACGGTCACCCTGAACGCGGCCCTCGACCGCACGCTGAGCGTTCCCAACTTCGAGCCCGGGCGCCGCCACCGCGCGAGCGACGCCCTCACGCTGCCGGGCGGCAAGGGCGTGAACGTGGCGCGCGCCCTCCGCAACCTGGGCCAGCCGGTGATCGCCACCGGGCTCGCGGGCGGCCGCACGGGCATCTCGATCATCGAGCAGCTCACCGCCGAGGGCATCCTCAACGACTTCGTGCGCATCAGCGATGAATCCCGTACGTCCACGGCCGTCATCGACCCCACGTCGATGCAGCAGACCGAGATCAACGAGTACGGACCGTCGGTGGGAGATGCCGAACTCGCCCTGCTCATGGAGAAGCTGGCGTACCTCTCCAAGGGCGCCGACATCGTGGTGCTCGCGGGGTCGCTGCCCCGTGATGTGCCCGCCGACTTCTACGCGGTGCTCGCCGAGGCGCTCGCGCGCCCCGACCTGCCCATCGTGGTGGACGCACCGGGGCCGGCCCTGCGCGCGGCGCTGGCGTCGTCGCCCTGGCTCGTGAGCCCGAACGCCCGCGAGGCCGAGGAGGTCGTGGGCAACGAGTTCTCCGACGACGACGACATGGCCGTGGGGGCGGAGGCCCTGTGCTCGCTGGGCGCCCGGTCCGCACTGGTGCATGACGAGGGCGGCTGCGTGGCCCGCATCGACGGCACCGATGCCGAGGCCGGCAGGCGCACGCTGCGGGCGCGCATCGACGTGCGCAGCAACGTGGTCAGCACCGTGGGTTCGGGAGACGCCTTCCTCGCCGGGTTCCTGGCCGGCACGTACGAGGGCGTGGAGGTGGAGGAGGCCCTGCGCCGCGGGGTGGCATCGGGTGCCGCCAGCACCCAGCTGCTCGGCGCCGGCGTGGTGGACCGCGCGGATGTGGACGCCCTCGCCCGGCAGGTGGTGGTGGAGGACGTCCACGCGGGGGTGTGAGGGGCCCCCGTGACCCCTCGGAATGCCCCTGCCGCGCGTCCGGACGGGGGTGGTAGGTTGCCCCCCCATCGGATGAATCGACGGGGGAGACCGGGTGGAAATCGAGATCGGCCGGGGCAAGCGCGGACGCCGGGCATACGGGCTTGACGAGATCGCCATCGTGCCCAGCAGGCGCACGCGTGACCCCGAGGATGTCGACCTCTCCTGGCAGCTCGGCTCGCACACCCTCGAGATGCCGCTGCTGGCGTCCGCGATGGACGGCGTGGTCTCACCGGCCACGGCCATCGAGATCGGCAAGCTCGGCGGCCTCGGGGTGCTCAACCTCGAGGGCATCCAGAGCCGGTACGAGGACCCCGACTCCGAACTGCGCAAGATCGCCGAGTACCCGCCCGAGAAGGCCACGGCCGGGCTGCAGGACATCTACCGCGCCCGTGACGTCGACGCCGACCTCATGGTGGAGCGCATCAAGGAGATCAAGGCAGCCGGCGTGCTCACGGCGGGCTCTCTCACCCCGCAGCGCGTGGAGCAGTTCATCGGCCCGGCGCTCGATGCCGGCCTGGACATCCTGGTGATCCAGGGCACGGTGGTCTCCGCGGAGCACGTGTCGTCGTCGGTTGAGCCGCTCAACCTCAAGCAGTTCATCGCCGACCTCCCCGTTCCGGTCATCGTCGGCGGTTGCGCCTCGTACTCCACGGCCCTGCACCTCATGCGCACCGGCGCCGTGGGCGTGCTGGTGGGCGTGGGCCCGGGCGCGGCCTGCACCACCCGGCAGGTCATCGGCGTGGGCGTGCCGCAGGCAACGGCCATCGCCGACGCCGCGGGCGCACGCATGCAGCACCTGCTCGAGACCGGCCAGTACGTGAACGTCATCGCCGACGGCGGCATGGCCTACGGAGGCGACCTCGCCAAGGCCATCGCCTGCGGCGCCGACGCCTGCATGGTGGGCTCACCGCTCGCCAAGGCTGCCGAGGCGCCCGGGCACGGCAACCACTGGGGCATGGCCACGTTCCACCCCGAGCTCCCCCGCGGCACCCGCGTGCGCACGCACACCATCGGCACCCTCAAGGAGATCCTCCTGGGGCCGGCCAACGAGAACGATGGCTCGCTCAACCTCATCGGCGGGCTGCGCAACGCGCTTGCCACGTGCGGCTACGAGTCGATCCAGAGCTTCCAGAAGTGCGAGGTCATGATCGCCCCGGCGCTCAAGACCGAGGGCAAGAAGCTGCAGCAGGCGCAGTCCGTCGGCATGGGCTGACGTGGGGGCATTCCACCTCGCCCCCGAGCTCGAGCACCAGGCCGCGGGGGGCGTGCTGGTCGTCGACTTCGGCGCCCAGTACAGCCAGCTGATCGCCCGCCGGGTGCGCGAGTGCCGGGTGTTCTCGGCCATCGTGCCGCACGATGTCGACCCCGATGAGGTGGCGCGAATCGCCCCGGGCGGCATCATCCTGTCCGGCGGCCCCGCCTCGGTGTACGAGGATGGCGCGCCGTCGCTCGACCGCCGACTGCTGGAGCTGGGAATCCCCGTGCTCGGCATCTGTTACGGCATGCAGTCGATGGCCCAGGCGCTGGGCGGCGTGGTCACCAACAGCGGCATGGGCGAGTTCGGCCGCACCGACATCCGGGTGCACTCCCGTGAGGGGCTCTTCCGCGACCTTCCCGCGGAGACCTGCTGGATGAGCCACCGCGACGCCGTCACCACCCCGCCCGACGGCTTCACGGTCACCGCCGAAACGGCCGGTGCGCCCATCGCGGCCATGGAGGATGCCGCCAACCGCCGGTTCGCCGTGCAGTTCCATCCCGAGGTGGTGCACACGCCCTTCGGCACCGACCTGCTCAAGGCGTTCCTGTTCGATGCCTGCGATCTCGCGCCCACGTGGACGCCTGCCAACGTCATCGACGACCAGGTCAAGCGCATTCGCGAGCAGGTGGGCGACCAGAAGGCCATCTGCGGGCTCTCCGGGGGCGTCGACAGCGCGGTGGCCGCGCTGCTGGTGCACCGCGCCATCGGCGACAACCTCACCTGCGTCTTCGTCGATCACGGCATGCTGCGCATGAACGAGGGCGAGCAGGTGGAGGAGGCCTTCGGGCACCACTTCCACGTGCCGCTGGTGCACGTGCGGGCGCAGGAGCAGTTCCTGTCGAAGCTCGCGGGGATCACCGACCCGGAGCAGAAGCGCAAGATCATCGGCGCCGAGTTCATCAACACGTTCGACGCCGAGGCCCGCAGGCTCGGCAACGAGAAGTTCCTGGTGCAGGGCACCCTGTACAGCGACGTCATCGAGTCGGGCGGCGGCACCAATGCGGCCACGATCAAGAGCCATCACAACGTGGGCGGGCTGCCCGACGACATGGAGATGGAGCTCGTCGAGCCGCTGCGCCAGCTGTTCAAGGACGAGGTGCGGCTGGTGGGGGAGGAGCTCGGGCTTCCCGAGCGCATGGTGTGGCGCCAGCCATTCCCCGGCCCGGGCCTGGCCATCCGCATCATCGGCGAGGTCACGGCCGAGCGCCTGGAGATCCTGCGCCAGGCCGACTTCGTGCTGCAAGAAGAGGTCCGCCTGGCGGGGCTCTACCGCGACCTGTGGCAGTCATTCGCCGTGCTGCCGGCCGTGCGGTCGGTGGGCGTGCAGGGCGACAGCCGTACCTATGCGTACCCCATCGTGATCCGCGCGGTCACCAGCGACGACGCCATGACCGCCGATTGGGCGCGACTGCCCTATGACCTCATCGAGAAGATCTCGAGCCGCATCATCAACGAGGTGCCCGGCGTGAACCGGGTGGTGCTCGACGTCACGAGCAAGCCCCCGGGCACCATCGAGTGGGAGTAGCGCTCCCCGGCGCATAGACTTACGGTCCTCTCGCGTCATCGGAGGAACCCCATGCCCCCCGCAGCCCGTATCGCCGTCCGTTCCGCAATCGCCGCCGGCGTGGTGGGAGCGCTCACCGCCGTCGCGCCAGCAGCCCTCGCGGTGTCGGTGGTCTACACGGACGCCAACAACGTGTGGGTGGCATCTCCCGACGGCGCGGTGAAGCGCCAGGTAACCACCAACGGCACTGCAGCCGTCAAGTGGGTGGCGGCCTCCCAGGCCGACACGGGGAAGATCCTTGCGTTCCTGAAGGCCGGCAGCACCTCATCGATGACGTACATGAACCCTGACGGCTCGACCATCACGAGCGGGCTCACACCCGTGCAGTCGTGCGACCTCGGCATCGGTGGGCCCATGCACAGTCGCATGAGCCCCGACGGCTCGCTCGCCCTCTACGACTACTTCTGCCAGCGGGGCGTGGCCTACAACTTCGTCACCGATCCGTTCACCGTCCTCACCAGCACGGTGCGCGTGTCCGATATCGGGTCCGTGACGCTCAACGGGTGGAACCCGAGCTTCATACCGGGCACTGCCGGCGCCGGGCAGGCGTCGGACAAGGTGCTGGTGTCGAGCTTCCTCGGCAGCGGCATCTTCGAGTACACCACCACCGCGTCGCCGACGGTGCGGCCCGTGCTCCAGGGCGCCGCCGGTGGCGGCGTGTGGGGAGTCGACGTGTCACGCGATGGCACCCGACTCGTGGGCGATGTCACGTCGTCGGCCGGGGTGGAGGAGTTGTTCGCCTACACGCTCGCCGTGCCACGCGACCCGGCCGCCGGCTTCACAGCCGGCTGCCGCATCCCCACCGGCCCCAGGCCCGCGCAGCCGAATTGGTCGCCCGACGGCACCATGGTGGCGTGGAGTGACGAGCAGGGCGCCAAGGTGGCGGCCCTCACCTCGGTGGCGGGGTCGGTGGCGTCGTCGCCCGCGTGCGCCATCGGGCCCGCCACGGTGCTCTCACCCACCGGCACCAACCCCGTCTTCAGCAATGCGGCCGCGCCCAGCCCGGCGTCCGGGGGCGCGTCCGGGGGCGCATCGGGGGGCGGTGCCGCCGCCGCGCTGGCCATCTCGGCGCCCCGGTCCATATCCCGCGCGGCTCTGCGGAGCCGTGGTCTCCAGGTGGGTACTGCGTGCCCTGCGGCCTGCACCGTGCGCGCCACGCTGCGGGCAGGGGCGAAGGTGGTGGCACGCGGCAGCTCCCGGCTCAAGCGAAAGGGAACGGCCCGCATCCGGCTGAAGGCCCGCGTGCCGGCGAAGGTGAAGACGGTGACCGTCACGGTCACCCGGGCAGGGGCCACCGGAACCCGCGTGGTGAGGGTTACCGGTTAGGGGCCGGAGCCCCGGCCTACGCGGCGGTGCGGGAGGCCAGCACCTGCTCGATCTGCTCGAGCTGCGCCGGCGTGAGGTCGGCGCTCACGATGCGCTCTGCGATCTCCTTGGAGTGGTCATCGCCTCGGAGGTTCTCGTTGCGGAGGGCCTCGCGGTCTGCCCTTGCCGTGTGGTGCCAGCAGAACGGGCTGGTCATGTACGGCGTCTGCATGCAGCGCTTGCCGTGGGCGGCAACGGCCTTGCAGCGGCTTATCGTGAGCGTGCTCTCGCGCATTGTGCTCTCCCGTGAGGCGGAATCCCTGGTTCCGCAGGCTTCATTGAACGCGCAACGAATCTACCAGACAGTGTAAGGCTGTGCAAACGGGTAGTGCGTGCCTCCGCATGGGCATTAATGCCGACGCCGGTTGCGGCGAGGCGGGTGCTTCCCTACGATTCGCCGTCGTTCACGGGCGGTGCCGCTACCGCCTGCTCATGTATCGGAGGAACGTGCCCACCGCATATCCCACCAAGTCGACGAGGAGTGCCAAGCCCGGCGAGGTTGACCGCCGCTGGTACATCGTCGATGCCGAGGGCAAGAACCTCGGCCGCCTCGCAGCCACCATCGCCGAGACGCTCCGCGGAAAGCGGTCGCCGTTCTACACGCCGCACACCGACTGCGGTGACTTCGTCGTCGTCATCAACGCCGAGAAGATCGCCGTCACCGGCCAGAAGATGGACGACAAGCTGTACTGGCGCCACTCGGGCTACCCGGGCGGCATCCGCAAGCGCACGCTGCGCGAGCAGCTCGAGCGCCGTCCCGAGGAGGTCATCCGCATGGCCGTCCGCGGGATGCTCCCCAAGAACTCCCTCGGCCGTAAGCAGCTTCTGAAGATGAAGGTGTACGCCGGTCCGAACCACCCGCACGAGGCGCAGTCGCCCGAGCCGCTCCGGCTCGAGAGGAAGGTCACCGCATGAGCACCGCCCAGGTCCGCATCCAGGCAACCGGCAAGCGCAAGACCTCGGTCGCCCGCATCATCCTGGAGCCCGGTGACGGCACCATCACGTGCAACGGGCGTCCCATCGACGACTTCTTCGGCCGCAAGGTGCTGGTCACCGAGGCCAAGTCGCCGCTGGTGGTCGCCGGCGTGGAGGGCCAGTTCAACGTGAAGGCCCGCCTCGATGGCGGTGGAATCTCCGGCCAGGCCGGTGCGCTGCGCCACGCCGTGGCCCGCGCGCTCGTCGAGATGGACGAGAACCTGCGTCCCGAGCTCAAGCGCGAGGGCTTCCTCACGCGCGACGCGCGTGAGAAGGAGCGCAAGAAGGCGGGCCTCAAGGGCGCCCGCAAGCGTCCCCAGTTCTCCAAGCGCTGAGCGGCCAGGCGCCCCCGGCCCGGAGTCTCTTCGGGACGGATGGCGTCCGCGGGGTCGCGAACGCCGACCTCACGCCCGAGTTGGCAATGTCCATCGGGCGCGCGCTCGGGCGCGCATCCGGTGGCAGCGGCACCGTGCTGGTGGGGCAGGACACCCGCCGCAGCGGGCCCATGCTCGAGGCCGCGCTGGCCGCGGGCGTTGCCTCTGCCGGCGCCGATGTGGTGCTGGGCGGGGTCATGCCCACGCCCGCCGTGGCGGAGCTGGTGGCGCGCGATCCCGTCTTCACCAATGGCGTGGTCATCAGCGCGTCCCACAACCCGTTCCCCGACAACGGCATCAAGGTCTTCGGGCCCGACGGCTTCAAGCTCCCGGATGACGCCGAGGCCGCGCTCGAGGCGCTGATCGCCTCGGATGACGGCGACCGCCCCACGGCGGGCGGCGTGGGCACCATCACCCGGTGGGACGACGCCGTGGCCGTGTACCGCGAGCGGCTCGTGCAGCGGTTCCCGCTGGACCTCTCGGGGCAGCGCATCGTTCTCGACTGCGCACACGGGGCCACCGTGACCGCGGCGCCCGACGTGCTGGCAGCGCTCGGTGCCGACCTCGTGGTCATCGGCGCCGAGCCCGATGGCGTGAACATCAACGTGGAGTGCGGATCCACCCACCTCGGCGCCCTCCAGGCCGCCGTTGTGGCCGAGGGCGCATCGCTCGGCCTGGCCTTCGACGGCGATGGCGACCGCGTGCTGGCGGTCGATGGCACGGGCGCCGTGGTGGACGGCGATCAGATCCTGGCGATCCTCGCCATCTGGCTGAACGGCCGCGGGGAGCTGCCCGGCCCGAGCGTGGTCACCACCACCATGACCAACCTGGGGTTCCGCCGCTCCATGGCCGACAGTGGCATCGAGGTGCGCTGGACCGACGTGGGGGATCGCTACGTGCTGGCCGAGATGCGCGAGCAGGGGTTCGTGCTGGGCGGCGAGCAGAGCGGCCACCTCATCAACCTGGCCAGCGGCCCCACAGGCGACGGCCTGGCCGGGGGGCTCATGCTGCTCTCGGCTCTCGCGGAGCGCGGCCTCACACTGGCCGAGGCGGCATCGGTGATGACCCGCATGCCGCAGCAGCTCGTGAGCATCCGCGTGGAGCGCAAGGGCGACCTGGGCGACGCGGCAGAGGTGTGGGACCTCGTGCGCGTGTACGAGGCCGACCTGGGCGACGACGGACGCATCGTGCTGCGGGCGTCCGGCACCGAGCCGCTGGTGCGCGTGATGGTGGAGGCCCCGACGTCCGAGCAGTGCGACAAGATCGCCGCCGACATCGCGGACGCGGCGGGCCGCGCGCTGGGGCTGGTCGAGGGAGGCCACTGAGATGTGCGGCATCATCGGATACGTGGGCGGGCGCCCGTGCGAGGAGCTCATCCTCGCTGGGCTCGAGCGCCTGGAGTACCGCGGCTACGACTCAGCGGGCATGGTGCTCATGGAGATCGACGGGCCCAGCACCGTGCGCGCGGTGGGAAACCTCGCCGAACTACGAAAGGCCGCGCACGCCGCCGGCACCGATGCATCGATCGCCACCGTGGGCATGGGGCACACCCGCTGGGCCACCCACGGGCGGGTGACCGAGGCCAATGCGCATCCGCACGCCGACGCGTCGGGTCGCATCAACGTGGTGATGAACGGCATCGTCGAGAACTACGTACGCCTGCGCAGCGAACTGCAGGACGAGGGCGTGGTGTTCCTCAGCGAGACCGACGCCGAGGTCATCCCGCATCTGCTGGCCAAGTACTACGCGGGCGATCTGGTTGCCGCCATGCGCGCCACGGTTGACCGCCTCGAGGGGCACTTCACCATCGTGGCCACCAGCGCCGACGAGCCCGGCCGCCTGGTGGCGTACCGGCAGGAGACGCCCCTGGTGGTGGGCGTGGGCGATGGGGAGCGCTTCGTCGCATCGGCCATCCCGGCGTTCCTGCCGGAGACCCGCGACACCATCGAGGTGGAGTCGGGTGAGATCGTGGTGGTGGAGCACGACTCGGTTGCCATCCACGATGGCGCGGGCGTGGTGCAGCAGCGCGACATCACCCGCGTGAACTGGGATGAGGACGCCGCCGAGAAGGGCGGGTTCGACACCTTCATGCTCAAGGAGATCCACGAGCAGCCCGCTGCGCTGCGCGACACCATCGGCGACCGCCTGCGCCCCGAGGGCGAGGTCGACCTGCCGGGTCTCGGGCTGGACGACGCCGCGCTGGCGCGGGTGGAGCGCATGCACATCGTGGCCTGCGGCACCTCGTTCCATGCCGGGCTCGTGGGGCGCTACCTCATCGAGGACTGGGCACAGGTGCCCGTGCACGTGGAGGTCGCGAGCGAGTACCGCTACCGCACCTGCCTCGCGGGGCCGGGCGACCTGGTGGTGGGCATCACCCAGAGCGGCGAGACCGCCGACACGCTGGCCGCCATGCGCGTGGCGCGCGAGCGCGGCGCCCATGTGGTGGCCCTCACCAACATCATGGGGTCGCAGGCCGTGCGCGACGCCGATGGTGTCATCTACACCCGTGCCGGGCTCGAGATCGGCGTGGCCGCCACCAAGACGCACACCGCCCAGGTGGTGGCCCTGGCCCTTCTGGCCCTCAAGCTCGGCCGCGCGCGCCACGTGCTGTCGGCCGCCGGCGCGGCCGACCTCGGGGACGAGCTCCACCGCATCCCGGACCTGGTGCAGGAGTACCTCGCCTCGCCCGACGCCGCCCATGCCCTGGAAGTGGGCGAGAAGTATGCGGACCGGCCCTTCTTCCTCTACCTCGGCCGCCACGTGGGCATGCCCGTGTCGTACGAGGGAGCGCTGAAGCTCAAGGAGATCTCGTACGTGCCCACCGAGGCCTACCCGGCCGGCGAGATGAAGCACGGTCCCATCGCCCTGCTCGATGACGGCTCGCCCGTGGTGGTGGTGGCCACCGACGGCCACGTGTTCGACAAGGTGGTGTCGAACATCCAGGAGGTGCGCGCCCGTGGCGCCCAGGTGATCGCCGTGGCCACCAGCGGCAACGAGGAGATCGCCGAGCACGCCGACGACGTCATGTTCGTGCCGCGAACCCCCCCGCTGCTGTCGTCGATCCTCGCGGTCATCCCGCTGCAGCTCTTCGCCTATGCGGTTGCGCGTGCCCGGGGTCTCAACGTTGACCAGCCGCGCAACCTCGCCAAGACGGTGACGGTGGAATGACGCCCCCGATGGGCCCCGGCATCCTCGGCGTGGGCATCGACCTCATCGAGATCGATCGCATCGAGCGGGCCCTGGAGCGGCACCCGAGGTTCGCCCAGCGGTGCTTCACGCCCGCGGAGGAGGCCTACTGCAGTTCGCGCGCGTATCCGCCGCAGCACTTCGCGGCGCGGTTCGCCGCCAAGGAGGCCATCGGCAAGGCGCTGGGCATCGGCATGACGCGCTGGCACGAGGCCGAGGTGGTGCGCGGCCGCGGCGCCCCCACCGCGATCCTCACGGGGCGCTGCCTCAGGCGCGCCGGCGACCTCGGGGTGGTCGAGGTGATGCTGTCGCTCACGCACTCGCGCGGAATGGCCGCGGCGGTGGCGATCCTGAGGGGCGCCTAGCCCCGTCAATAGGATGTGGGGCGTGTCGTTGCTCTCCGCCATGCGCCCGCTTCACGATGCCGCCTCCATTCGCGGGGCAGATGCCCGCACCATCGCCGCGGGCACGCCGGGCCGCACGCTCATGGAGGCCGCCGGCGTGCAGGCCACGCGTGAGGTGCTGGCGGCATTTCCGCCCGGATCGGCGGTCACCGTGCTGGTGGGGCCGGGCAACAACGGGGGCGACGGCATGGTGATGGCGCGCCTTCTCGCGGAGGCGGGGTGGCACGTGCGGGTGCAGGCGCCCGGCGCCCGTGCCCCGGAGACGCCGGATGGCGCCCTCATGACCCGCCTGGCGGCTGACGCGGGCATCGAGGTTGCCGATGTCGATCTCGATGCCCTGCGCCGGGGCGGACGCGTGGTGATCGATGCCCTGCTCGGCACCGGATCGGCGGGCGCGCCGCGCGGCGCGGTAGCGGATGTGGTGCAGGCGGTGCGCGACTCGGGCGCGCCGGTGGTCGCCGTGGACATGCCCACCGGGGTCGACGCCGACACGGGCGCAGCACCGGGCCCCGCGATCAGGGCGGATCTCACCGTCACATTCGCGGCCGACAAGGTGGGCCTGCGCGTGTCGCCGGGCCGCGGGCTCGCCGGGCGGGTGGTGGTGGCCGACATCGGCATCTCCCCGCGAATGCTCGAGGCCCCGGCCGCGTGGCTTGCCGGCGATGGGGCGATCGGCGCCATCCCCCCGAAGGGTGAGGCAGACGACAAGTACCGCGCCGGCGGCGTGCTGGTGGTGGGTGGTGCCCCGGGCATGAGCGGCGCCGTGCGGCTGTCGTCGCGCGCGGCGCTGCGCACCGGTGCCGGCATCGTGGTGGCCTGCGTGCCACCGCAGGTGCACGCGGAGGTGGCCATCGGCACCCCCGAGGTCATGGTGAACGCGAACGATCTCGATGAGGTCATGCTGCAGGCCTCGCGGGTGTCCGCCGTGGCCATCGGACCTGGCATCGGCCGCGATGAGGCCACGGCCACGCTGGTGCGGGCCCTGCTCGCGGGTATCGCGCACCCCGTGGTGCTCGATGCCGACGGCCTGTGGCACCTGGGGGATGACCTCGCCGCCTTGCGCGCGCGGCCCGGCCCCACCGTCATCACGCCGCACGCAGGGGAGGCCGCCCGCCTTCTTGGCATGGATCGGTCCGACGTGGAGGCCGAGCGCCTGCATTCGGCCCGTGAGCTCGCCGCCCGGTCGGGGGCCGTGGCCCTGCTCAAGGGCCCCGGCACCATCATCTGCGCGCCCGGTGCCGATCCCGTGGTTCTTGAGGGCGGCACGCCGGCCCTTGCCACGGCGGGGTCGGGGGACGTGCTGACGGGGGTGATCAGCGCCCTGCTCGCGCGCGGGATGGACGCCCGTGCCGCCGCCGTGTGCGGCGCGGCACTCCATGCCCGCGCCGCGTTGGTGGCCGGGCGGGGGGATGGCACCATCGCGAGCGACGTGATCGAGGCGCTCCCGCAGGCGCTCGGCGGGGTGGCCGCATGAGCGACGCCCGCTCCACCGCCACCATCGACCTGCCGGCCATCCGCCACAACGCCGCGCTGCTCTCGCGTGCGGCGGGCGGTGCCGAGCTCATGGCGGTGGTGAAGGCCAACGGATACGGGCATGGCGCGGTGGAGTGCGCCCGTGCCGCCGTTGAGGGCGGCGCCGCGAGCCTTGCGGTGGCCAGCGTGGAGGAGGCCGAGGAGCTGCGGCTGGGAGGCGCCACCGCACGAATCCTCATCATGAGCCCGCTGTCGGGGAGCGGCTTCGAGCGGGCCCTCGCGGCGGGCTGCGAGGTGGTGGTGGGCGACGCGGCGGGCGTGCAGGGCATGGCTGCTGCGGCCGCCGGCCGTGCCCCCCGGGTGCATGTGGAGGTGGACACCGGCATGGGTCGCCTCGGCGTGGCGCCGGACGACGCCCTGGACCTCGCCTCGCGGGCTCGTGAGGCCGGCCTCGACGTGGTGGGTCTCATGACGCACTTCGCCACGGCAGACGAGCGGGAGGGGCCCGAGGCGGGGTTCATGCGCGAGCAGCTGGTGCGGTTTCGCCAGTTGCTCCCGGCGTTCCGCGACGCCTTCCCGGGGGTGCAGGTGCATGCGGCCAACAGCGCGGCCACGCTGCGCGACCCGGACGCCGCATTCGACATGGTGCGCTGCGGCATCGCGCTGTACGGCTGCTCGCCCTTCGGCGGCGACCCGTCCGACGACGACCTCATCCCGGTCATGCACTGGACATCGCGCCTCGCGCAGGTGAAGCCCTTCACGTCGCGCATGAGCGCGGGGTACGGGCGCACCTGGCGCGCGGCGCGGGGCACCTGGGTGGGCATCGTGCCGGTGGGCTACGCCGACGGCTTCTCGCGCGATCTCTCCAACAACGACGAGGTGCTCGTGGGCGGGCGCCGGGTTCCCGTGGTGGGCACCGTGTCGATGGACCTCATCGCGGTCGACCTGGGTCCCGAGGCTGCTGAGCGCGGTGGGGAGGAGGTGGTGATCATCGGGCGCCAGGGCACGGAGCGCATCACCGCCGACGAGATCGCCCGCCGCAGGGACTCCATCTCGTACGAGGTCACGTGCGCCGTGAGCCCGCGCGTGGCGCGGGTGCACGAGGGGTGAGCCGCGGGTTCGACGCCCGGGCGCTGACCGCGCCCCTCGCGCCCCTCACCGCCCCGGCCTGGGTGGTGGGTGGCGGCCTGCGCGACGCCCTCCTGGGCCGCCCCGTGGCCGACCTCGACGTCATCACCCAGGGCGATCCCGAGGCCGAGGCCCGGGCCATCAGCCGCGCGCATGGGGCGTCACGGTTTCCATTGTCGCGTGCATTCGGCGCGTGGCGGCTGACCGGCGGCGACCTCCCCTGCCAGGTGGACATCATGCCGGTGCTGGGGGATGGGCTCGACGACGATCTCTCCCGACGCGACTTCACGGTGAATGCGCTCGCCCTGCCCGCGACCGGCGAGGGCCAGGTGATCGACCGCCACGGGGGGCTGCGCGACCTCGACGAGCGCCGCATGGTGCTGGTGGGGCCCTCTGCGCTCGAGGCCGACCCCGTGCGGGTGCTGAGGCTGGCGCGCATCGCCGACCAGCTGGGATTCGCCATCGATGCCGATGCGGCCGCGGCGGCCCGGGCGGCGGCCCCCGGCGTGGCGGAGTCCCCGGGCGAGCGGGTGATGGAGGAGCTCTCGCGCATCATCACCGCCGACGAGCCCGGGCGCGCGGTGCGGCTGCTCGACGCCATCGGGGGCCTCGGCGCGGTGATCCCCGAGCTCGACGACTGCCGCGGAGTCGACCAGAGCGAGTACCACCATCTGGATGTGCTCGGGCATACCCTCGAGGTGCTCGACCACGTGGTGGCCATCGAGCGCGACCCAGGCGATGTGTTCAGGGGGAATGCGGAGGTCGTCCGGAATTCCCTGGGCGAGCCGCTGGCCGATGGCCTCACGCGGGGGCAGGCGCTGCGCCTCACCGCCCTCATGCATGACATGGCCAAGGCCGCCACGCGGGGCGTGATGGACACGGGCCGCGTCACCTTCATCGGGCACGACCGCATGGGGGCCGACATGGCGGATGCCTGGTGCCGGCGCATGCGCACCTCCAACCATCTGCGCGAGTTCGTGGTGCGCGGGGTGCGCCTGCACCTGGCGCTGGGCTTCATGGTGCATCGCCAGCCGTTCACGCTGGCGCAGTACGACCGCTACCTGCGACGTGTGGCACCGGACCCCGTGGAGTCGCTGGTGCTCGCGGTGGCCGATCGCCTGGCCACCGACGGGCCCCGCACCACGCCCATCCAGATCACCCGCCACCTCGCCCTGGCCCGGGACATGATGGATGCCCACGTGCGCATCTCGGCCATGGAGCCGATCAGGCCGCCCCTTGATGGCGCCCAGCTGGCGGAGATGCTGCAGCGTGCCCCGGGCCCCTGGCTTGCCGAGTTACTGGTGGCCACGAGGGAGGAGCAGCTGATGGGGCGGGTGCACGACGCCCCCACCGCGCAGGCGTTTGCCCGGCGCTGGGTGGCATCGCAGGGTGGCGACGCGGGCCCGTAGGCACCTCACGTCGCCCGATGCGCGGCGTATGGTGCGGGCGTGGGCATTCACCTCACCAAGATCTACACGCGGCAGGGGGACCAGGGGGACACCCGCCTCGGCGACATGACGCTGGTGCGCAAGGACCACCTGCGCGTGAACGCCTATGGCGAGGTGGACGAGCTCAACGCCGTCGTGGGCGTGGTTCGCCTGTGCGATCTGCCCGCTGGATGGGATGACCGCCTCGGCAGCGTGCAGAACGACCTCTTCGACGTGGGCGCCGACCTCGCCGTGCCGGTGGACCCCGAGGTCGAGGAGGGCCGCCTGCGCATCGCCGCGGAGAGGGTGACCTGGCTCGAGCAGTGGTGCGATGACGTGAACGCCGGCCTCGAGCCCCTCACCAGCTTCGTGCTGCCCGGCGGCACCGCTGCCGCAGCCCAGCTGCACGTGGCGCGCACGGTATGCCGGCGCGCGGAGCGGGCGGTGGTGATGCTGGCCGACCACGAGCCCACCGGTGCCGTGGGGGAGAACGTCATCTCCTACCTCAACCGGCTCTCCGACCTCTTCTTCATCCTCGCCCGCGGCGCCAACAAGGCGGCGGGTACCCCAGACGTACTGTGGGTGCCCGGAGCGGGCACCGGCACCGGCTCCTAGCCCCCGTCGGGCGCCCTCAGGCCCCCACGTATGCGGGGTCGCGCCGGTTCCAGCCGGTCCATACGAGGATTGCGCCGATCACCACGATGGCCACCGAGATGAGCTGCGCGGTGGTGAGGCCCGCCATCACCACCGGGGTGGCGCGCACGAACTCCACGAGGAACCGCTCGATGCCCGCGAGCACGAGGTAGAGGCCGAACAGCGACCAGGGCGCCGTGAGCCTGCCGCGCATGCGCCAGAGGATCCAGAAGATGACCAGGCTCGCCAGGGTCTCGTACACCGGCGTGGGATGAACGATCTCGGTCGTGGGGACGGTGCCCTCCGGGTACGCCATTCCCCATGGGAGGTCGGTGGCGCTGCCGTAGTCGCCGTCTCCTGCGAGCTGGCACCCGATGCGCCCGATGGCGTAGCCGATCGCCAGGGGCGCGGCCGCAACGTTGGCAACGAAGCCCAGCGGCATGCGCCGCCAGGCGGCCCAAAGGATGACCGCGATCACGCCGCCTGCGACACCGCCGTACCAGACGATGCCCGACGTCGAGAAGAGGCCCATCCCGGGCTCCCCCCAGTTCTCCACCAGGTAGTAGATGCGCGCGCCGATGAACCCGCCGAGGCCGGCCGCGAAGATGATCTCGAGGGCGAGGGAGGGGTCGCTGCCGCGCTGGCGCAGGTCGACGGCCAGGAACACGGCGGCCACGACGATGGCCAGTGCCACCATGAGGCCGAACGAGTAGAAGGTGAAGGGCCCGATGGCCCCCAGTTCCGGCAGCAAGGGCTAGGCGCGCGGGGTCGGAACCACGGGGACGTGCAGGGAGGGGCCTGCGACGGCGGTGTCAGCGTGTCGCACGGCGGCGTCCGTGCTTCGCGCGTCGCGTGCGCGGCGGATGGCCGTGCGGATGACGAGCCCGCCGCCCGCGAGGGCGGTCATCATCGTGGGGGCGTTCTGGCAGACGATGCACATGGCTTCTCCCGTCGTGGACGGAAGGGAGTGTAGGCGCACGGGCGCTGCGCAGGCGACTACGGCCGGACGGCCCCCACGTAGTTGCCGCTGCGGCTCGCCATCGACTGAACCCGCACCACGTCGCCGGTCTGCGGCGCGTGCACGAAGTTGCCGCCGCCGATGTAGATGCCCATGTGGCCGAGGCCGCTGAAGAACACCAGGTCACCCGGCTGCAACTGGTCGTAGGGCACCTGCGGGAACTGGCCCCAGATGGCGTACGTGTAGTGCGGCACGCTCTTGCCGATCTGGCGGTACGCGTAGGTGGCCAGGCCGGAGCAGTCGAAGCCCGACGGCGACTCGCCGCCCCACACGTAGGGAACGCCCTGGAACGACAGTGCGATGCGCGCGGCCTCGGCGTTGCCGGCGCCGTCGGGCAGCGGGCCGTTGAACGGCGTGTAGCCCGATGATGCGAGGGAACGGGCCTGTGACGTGCGGCGCGCCTGTTCGTCGGCGATCGCCTGGCGCAGGTCGGCCCGGGCGCTCTGCAGCAGGCGGCGGCGCTCGGCCAGGATGCCCTCCACGCGCTGCTTCTCGGCGGTGGCCTTGCGCACCTCGACCTTCGCCGACTCGCGGTCCTTGGCCAGCTCCACGCGCACCTTGATGGTGCGGTCGCGGAAGCGGCGGACCTTGCCCACCACGCGGGCGTCCTCGGTGCCCGCGCGCTCGATGCCCTCGAGCTCCGACACGGCGTCGGTGATGCTGCCGCTCGACACCAGCACCTCGACGAGGTTGGGCTCGGGGCGGCGATAGAGGGTGTCGATGCGGTCGCCGAGGATGCGCTGCGACGACTGGAGGTCGCCGATGGCCTTCTCGAGCACCTTCTGGTTGGTGACCAGGCGGTCCTTGATGACCGACAGGCGCCAGCGGGCGCCGTTATAGCGCTCCGCGGCCACGCCCACGCGAGCGCCGATCTCGTCGAGCTTCGCCTTGAGCGCCCTGACCTCGCGCTTCTTCGCGGCCACCGCGGCGGGGTCGGCCAGCGCCTGGGTGGGCGCGCCGATGCCGATGGCGATGGCGGATCCGGCGATGAGCGCGACAAGGCCGCGGCGGATCGATGTGGCGTGATTGGGCCGCACGACGCGTGACACTTTCACGAAATGTGCCTGAGCAGGGAAATCGCGGTTGCACATGACACACCCCTGCATTGCGCGTTGACCCCGTCCGGGCCGCGGGCCACAATCCGGACGTGCCCGCAGCTCGAAAAGCCCTGCTCGGAGCCGCGATCGGAATCGGTGCGCTGGTCGCGACCACGGTCGCGGTGGCGCCCGGACCCGCCGATCCATCGGCAAAGGGCATCGGGGCGATCCTGCCGGGCGGCAACGTGGCATCGGCCCTCGCGGGCACCCGGCATCCCACGCGCACCGCCACGGGCCGGCCTTCGGGGGCCGTGGCCTCCGGCGGGACCGTGTCGGTGCGGGCGACGGCGGGGCCACGCGGCACCGGCCAGCTGGCCGCGGCCACCGCCGATGCCTCGGGCGTGAGCCTGCTCGGGGGCCGCGTGGTGGTGAACTCCCTTCGCGTGGCGGTGAGGTCCGATGCCACGGGCGATTCGGCCACCGCGGGCGTCACCGAGTGGGCGGCCGACATCACGGTGAACGGCCAGCCCATCGAGGAGACACCCGGTGCCTCGGTCGAGGTTGCCGGGGTGGGCACGCTCGTGCTGGTGGAGCGCCTGGTGCGCGACGGCGCGGTGACCGCGAACGGCCTGCGGCTGGAGATCAGCGACCCGGGCGCCGGGCTGCCCGTGGGCACCCAGGTGGTGATCGGGCGCGTCGAGGCCGTGGCGGGCGAGTCGGTGCCCGACTCGCCGTCGCCGGATCCCGGCAGCGCGCCATCCGCCCCGGGTGCCGCCGCGCCATCGGCCGATGGGGTCGCGCCCGCCGCGGGCCGCGCGCTTCCCACCGCTCCCGTGGCGCCCTCCCCGACGGCACCCGGCGCCGCGCCGGCCGCCCCGGGCTACGCCCCTCCGGCCGCTGGCGGTTCGGCCGCGCCCTCGCTCGGCCTGCCGCGGCGGGATCCCGGCGCAACGATGGGGGTGGCGTCCACGCAGGGGTATGCCTTCCCGGTGCTGGGTGATGGAATCTCGTACACCGACGACTACGGCGACCCGCGCGCGGGCACCGGCTGGCATCACGGCACCGACCTCTTCGGGCCTATGGGCACGCCCATCGTGGCGGTGGCCGACGGCACGTTGTCGAAGGTGGGCATCAACACCCTGGGCGGCAACCGCCTGTGGCTCACCGATGACCGCGGCAATGCCTACTACTACGCTCACCTCTCGGCATATGCGCCCGGCACCGTGGATGGCGCCCGCGTGCGCGCCGGGCAGGTCATCGCCTTCCTCGGCAACACCGGCCAGGCCATCACCACGCCGCCGCACCTGCACTTCGAGATCCACCCGGCCGGGGGTGACAGCGTGAACCCCTATCCGTACCTGGTGGCATGGGAGCGCAACGCCGCCGTGCCACAGGCATTCGTTGCGGCCACGCAGGCAACCGGCCATGTGCCGGCCTCAGGCGCGCTGCTGCTCTCCACCGAGCCCATCGACGACCAGCCGGGTGCCGGGTCGTCCGAGGGCGTCGCGATTCCCGTGCGCTAGCGACCCGTTCGGGCCGGTGCCGCCCTAGGCGGCCTGCTCGTGGCGTCCCCGGCGGCCGCGTCGCGGCCCCGCAACCGACTGCAGCTGCGCCTCGGTGAAGGGGCCCACGGCCACGCCGTCGGCGGCGAAGCGGTAGAGCGCCACGGCCAGGATCTGCGACAGGGCGCTCGAGATCACCGCGGTCACGGCGAAGAGCACCACCCCGATCACGATCATGGTGATTCCCAGGGCCCCGGCAACCGCGAAGCCGGCGACCACCAGGATGACCGCGGGGATGAAGCCGATGAGCCCCACCACGCCGGCCGTGATGGCGAGGCCTCCCACCTGCTGCCCCCACCGCTCCCGGAAGAGGCCGGCCGACCTGCGCAGCGTCGCCCAGGGCCCCAGGCCCTCGAAGGCGATGATGGGCAGCGCCAGGAAGGTGACCAGCGACCAGGCGAGGCCTCCGAGGCCCGCGATGATCGCGCCGCCGATGCCGTCGAAGCGCGACTCGATGGCACGGATGACCAGGTTCACGGTGGTGACGACCGCGGCCCACTTGGCGATCTGGGGGATGCGCTCGCGCGCCGCGGAGATGCCCTGGCGCACCGTGGTGTCCTCGCCCTGCAGCGAGCGCTGCGCGCAGGCGGCGAGGGCGACCCCGAAGAAGATGGTGACGAACGAGGCCAGGTAGGCGGCAACGGCCAGCAGCACGATGCCGATCCAGCCAAACGACCCCAGGGAGGTACCCGCGAGGAGCAGGACGCCGGGGATGGCGAAGGCCGCACCCGCCGCGACGGCGGTGATGGCGCCGAGCACCGGGAACGTGGCGAGCGAGCGATCGCCCTTGAGCGTGCGCCAGCTCACGCCGGCGAGTTCGAATCCCTGCCTGATGCGCGACATGTCAGACCCCGAACGAGTCGCCGCACGAGCAGGTGCTCGTGGCATTGGGGTTCTTGATCACGAACCCCCGGCGCATGAGGGAGGTGGTGTAGTCGATGACGGATCCGCTCACGTAGATGGCGCTCTTCAGGTCGAGGTACACGGCGATGCCATTGTCATCTACCTGGCGTTCAGACGCCTCAGCGCCCTGGCCCTGTGGCACGAGGTCGATGGAGTACTCGAGCCCCGAGCACCCGCCGGCGTGGATGCGCAGCCGAACGGCGTCGGCCATGCCCTCGCGGGCGGCGCACTCGCGGATGTAGGCGGCCGCGTCATCGGTGACCGTGAGCCCGGCGCCCGCACCCTGCTGCTGCGCCTCGCGTGCGGCGCGTGCCCGCTCGCGGGCGGCGGCCTTCTTCTCCTCGAGGGTGAGGGGGCGGTCGGGCGCGGTGGCCTGATCAGCCATAGCCCATCACCTTCATCATGAGCTTGCCGTCGTCGGTCATCTTGTCGGGGCCCCACGGCGGGTCCCATACCCAGTTGACGTCGACGGAGGTGACGCCGTCGAGCGGCTCCACGTGCTTGCGCACGTCGGCGATGATCTGCTCGGTGAGGGGGCAGCCCATCGAGGTGAGGGTCATGTCGATGTCCACCTTGCCGCTGGCCTCATCGACGCGCACCTCGTAGAGCAGGCCGAGGTCGACGACGTTGATGCCGATCTCGGGGTCGTCCACCTGCTTCATCGCCTCTCGGATCTGGTCCTGGTCGACCATGTCAGCCCCCCATCGCGGTGGTTTCGCGGTACCCGGCAATGCAATCACGCAGTGCCAGCCATGACAGCAGCGCGCACTTCACGCGAACCGGGTACTTGGCCACGCCCTCGAGGGCGATGGCATCGCCCAGCATGTCCTCGTCCGGCTCTGCGTCGCCATGCATCATCAGGCGGAAGTGCTCCACGAGCTCCAGGGCCTCGTCGAGGTCCTTGCCCCGGGCCACCTCGGTGAGCATGGATGCCGCGGCCTGCGAGATGGAGCAGCCATCGCCGTCGGCGCGGATCTCGGCGATGCGGTTGTCCTCCACCAGGATGTCCAGGTAGCACTCGTCACCGCACACGGGGTTGTGCTCGTGCACGCTTGCCGAGGCCCCCTCGATTCGTCCGCGTCCGCGCCGGTTGCGGTAGTGGTCGAGGATCAGCTGCTGGTAGAGGTCGTCGAGGCCACCCATCACGACACCCCGAACCACTCGCGGCACTCCACCAGGGCGTCGCGCAGCGCCAGCACGTCGTCATCGGTGGTGTACAGGTAGGCACTGGCCCGTGCGGTGCTCTGAACGCCCATGCTGCGCAGGAGCGGCTTGGTGCAGTGGTGCCCGGCCCTGACGCACACGCCCTTGCTGTCGAGGAACTGCCCGATGTCGTGCGGGTGCACGCCGTCGAGGCTGAAGCTGAACGACGCACCGCGCCTCTCCACGTCGCGCGGGCCGTACAGCGTGAGCCCCGGCACCTCGTCGAGGGCGTCCATCATCGCCCTGGCCAGCACCTTCTCGTGCGCCCGGATGCGGTCGGGGCCGACCTGCTCGAGGAACGCCACGGCCTCGCCCAGCCCCACCGCCTCGGCGATGGGCGGGGTGCCGGCCTCGAACTTCCAGGGGATGTCATTCCATGTGGAGCCGCTGGTGGTGACATCGGAGATCATCTCGCCGCCGCCGAGGAACGGCTCCATGGCGTTCAGCCGCTCGGGGGAGGCCGCCAGCACTCCGATTCCCGTGGGACCGCACATCTTGTGGCCGGTGAAGGCCAGGAAGTCGCTGCCGATGGCCGTGGCGTCAACCGGCATGTGCGGCACGCTCTGCGTGGCATCGACCATGGTGAGCGCGCCCACGGCATGCGCCATCTGCACGATCTGCTCCACCGGGTTGATGGTGCCGAGCGTGTTCGACACGTGCACCACGGCCACCATGCGGGTGCGCTCGCCCAGCATTCCCTGCAGGGCCTCGAGGTCGATCTCGCCCTCGGGTGTGACCGGGCAGAAGCGCACCGTGGCCCCCGTGATGCCGGCCACGATCTGCCACGGCACCGTGTTGGAGTGGTGCTCCATGAGGGACACCACGATCTCGTCGCCCTCGCGCAGTTCCCGGATGCCCCAGGCCCACGCCACCAGGTTGATGGCCTCCGTGGCGTTCTTGGTGAATACGGTGGCGTCGCGGGGGTGATTGATGAGCCGCGCCACGGCGTCGCGCCCGGCCTCGAACCGCTCGGTGGCCTCCGCGGCCATCTCGTACACGCCGCGGTGCACGTTGGCGTTGGTCTCGCGGTAGTAGGCGTCCATGGCATCGAGCACCCGCTGGGGCTTCTGCGACGTGGCCGCGGAGTCGAGGTAGTGCACCTCGCCCCCGCTGGCACAGGGGGAGGCCAGCAGGGGGAACTCCGCGCGAAGCGCCCTGGCGTCGAGCGCGGTATCGGTGGAGTTCCCCATGCGGTTCCTAGCGGGGTGCGGCGGCCGGCTCGTGGGAGCCGAACTCCACGTAGCCGTGCTCCTCGAGGTGCTCCGCGAGCTCGGGGCCACCTGTCTGGGCGATGCGGCCCTCGAACATCACGTGCACCACGTCGGGCTTGATGTAGTTCAGGATGCGCGTGTAGTGGGTGATGATGAGCACGCCGAGGTTCGGGCCGCGCTGTGCGTTGACGCCCTCCGACACGATGCGCAGGGCATCCACGTCGAGGCCGGAGTCGGTCTCGTCGAGGATCGCGAACCTTGGCTCGAGCAGGGCCATCTGCAGGATCTCGTGGCGCTTCTTCTCGCCGCCCGAGAAGCCCTCGTTCAGGTAGCGGTCGGCGAACGAGGGGTCGAACTGCAGCAGCGCGCTCTTCTCCTTGAAGAGCTTGGCGAACTCACGCACCGGCATCTCCTCGCCGCGCGTGGCGTTGACCGCGCTGCGGAGGAAGTTCATCACCGACACGCCCGGCACCTCGACCGGGTACTGCATGGCCAGGAACAGCCCGGCCTGCGCGCGCTCATCCGCCTCCATCTCGGCAAGGTCCTTGCCGTCGAAGAACACCGAGCCGCCGGTGATCTCGTAGCGCGGGTGGCCCGCCAGGGCGTACGCCAGCGTGCTCTTGCCCGAGCCGTTCGGCCCCATGAGCGCATGCACCTCTCCCTGCGGGATCTCGAGGTCGACGCCCTTCAGGATGGGCGTGTCGTCGACGGCCACCTCGAGGCCCTCGATCTTCAGGATGGGGTCAGCCACGGAAGCGGTTCTCCTTCGCGTTACGGGGTGTCGAACGGATGCGGGATGTTGGGCTCGGTGCCGATGAGCACGCGGCCGTCGCGTACCTCCACCGGGAACACCGGTACGGATGCGGTGGCGGGCGGCGTGAGTGCCGCGCCGTCGGTCAGGCGGAAGTAGGCGCCATGGCGCGGGCACTCGACTCGGCACATGTCGGGGTCGAACCAGCCGGCGCTGAGCGACGCCATGCCGTGCGTGCAGGTGTCGTGGATGGCGTGCAGCGTGCCGTCCACGTTGGCCAGGCACACGGGGTGCCCGCCCACTTCCACGCGCACCATGGTGCCCGGCGGGACGTCGTCGATGGCCATCACGTCGACCTCGCTCATCGCACCTTGGCGCGTGCGGCGGCCGAGAGCTCCTCGCGGAGCTCCTCGAACGAGATCTGGTCGAGCACTTCCTGGAAGAACCCGTACACGATCTGGTGCTTGGCCTCGAGCTCGGGAACACCGCGGCTCATGAGGTAGAACAGGTGCTCGTCGTCCACCCGGCCCACGGCGCCTGCGTGCGAGCACTTCACCTCGGCCGTCTCGATCTCGAGGAACGGGATGGTGTCGGCCCGCGCGCCCTCGTTGAGGATGAGGTTGCGGTTGGTCTGGTAGGCGTCGGTGCCCGGGGCGCCCGGGGGCACCACCAGGTTGCCGAAGAACACCGTGTGCGCGGTGTCCTGGATCGCGCCCTTGTAGAGCAGGTTCGAGTACGCCTGCGGCGCCTCGTGGCGGGACACCACCCGGTGCTCGAAGTGCTGCGAGCCGGTGGCGAAGTACAGGCCCAGTGCTCGGGCGTCTGATCCGCTGCCGCGGCAGTACATGGTGGGCTCCACGCGCACCACGTCGCCGCCCAGGGTCACGTTGACCGAGCGCACGCGGGCATCCTTGCCCGCCGAGGCGCGGATGGTGGCCTGGTGGCGCATGCCGCGGCCCCAGCCGATCACCGAGATGTGCTCGAGCTCGCCGCCCTCGGCCACGAACAGCTCCACCACGGTGGATGCATGCACGGCGCCGTCGAGGTCGGGGGAGAGGTAGCGGTCGATCACCGTGGCGCTTGCGCCCTCCTCCACGA
>JBIIJJ010000072.1:0-7242 GCA_044233875.1 Miltoncostaeaceae bacterium
CCGTTGGTCATCTCCATGACCTGCTCCTTGATCTCCTCGGTGTCGCGCGAGGTCACCACGCCGGTGGCGCCCAGGTCGCGCGCCACCGCGAGGCGGTCCTCGTGGTGGCCGAGGCAGATCACGTGGGCGGCGTCCATGGCCGATGCACCGTGCACCCCGCACAGGCCCACCGCGCCGTCACCGATCACCACCACGTTGTACCCGGGCTTCATGCCCGCGGTGCGCAGCCCGTGCCAGCCCGTGGACATCACGTCCACCAGCGGCAGCATGGTCTTCTGGCGGTCCATGCCAGAGAGCTCCTCGGGCATGGGGATGAGGGTGGTGGATGCCAGCGGCACGCGCACGTACTCGCTCTGGCCACCCTGCACCAGGCCGTCATGCTGCCAGGTGCGCGGCGCCCAGCCGAACAGCGACCACGAGTTGCACGACGAGTGCAGGTGCTCGTGGCACATGGGGCAGGTGCCGTCGAGCACCGAGCATGAGGCCAGCACGCGGTCGCCCGGGCGCAGGTTGGTGACCTCTGAGCCCACCTCCTCGACGGTGCCGATGAACTCGTGCCCCAGGCGCGAGCCGGGCTCGAACCCGAAGGCGGAGCCCGCGTTGAGGATGTGCAGGTCCGATCCGCAGATTCCGGCCATGGTGACCTTCACCAGTGCATCGGTCGGCTTCTCGATAGAGGCGTCCGGAACGTTGTCGACGCGAACGTCCTGGTCACCGTGGAAGGTCAGGCCACGCATGTGTGCTCTCCCGGGTAGGCATGCGAACTGCGCCTAGTATCGCCCACGGGTCGCGTGAGGTGGCCCCTTTACGGACGATCCGGAGGAAATCCCGCATGGCCGCCACACGCGTGTGCTTCGTCTGCCTGGGCAATATCTGCCGCAGCCCCACGGCCGAGGCGATCCTCGCGCACCGCATGCAGTTCGACGACCTGGGCGTGCATGTGGAGGTGGAGAGCGCGGGAACCGGCGACTGGCACGTGGGTCACCCGGCCGACGAGCGGGCGCGCGCAGAGGCCGAACGCCGGGGCGTCGCGATGACCGGCACGGCCCAGCAGTTCACCGAGGGCGACTTCGATCGCTTCGACATCGTGCTGGCCATGGACTCCACGAACCTCGAGACCCTGCGCGCCATGGCCCCCACCCCGGACGCCGCCGCCAAGTTGCACCTGCTGCGCGAGTTCGACCCCCAGGCGCACGGCGACCTCGACGTGCCCGACCCCTACTTCGGTGGGCAGGACGGCTTCGTGGACGTCTTCGACATGGTCGACAGGTCGATCACCGGCCTGATCGGCCACATCGGCAGCACGCGCGGATAGCGATGGGCCAGCTGGACCCCTCGCACATCGCGCGCCTGGCGGGGTCGGAGGTGCAGGCCACCCGCCGCGTGAGCGGGGGGTCGACGAGCCAGGCCATGCGCATCGACCTCACCGATGGCCGCTCGCTCTTCGTGAAGCACACGCAGGGGGCGCCGCCGGGGCTGTTCGGGTCGGAGGCCGATGGGCTGGCATGGATCGCCGCCCCGGGGTCGGTGCGGGTGCCCGAGGTCATCGGCGCAGGGGACGACTGGCTCGCGCTCGAGTGGATCGAGCAGGGCGAGCGCACCGCGGCGACCGACGAGGAGCTGGGCCGGGGCCTCGCGCGCATGCACCGATCGGGGGCCGACGCGTTCGGTGCGCCGTGGGCGGGCTTCGCGGGGTCGGTGCCCGTCCCCAACGATCCTGCCGATGACTGGCCCTCGTTCCTCGCCGAGCGCCGCCTGCTCCCCGTGGCCCATGCCGCGCGGCTGCCACACGACATGCTGCGCCGGCTCGATCACGTGGTCGCGCGGCTGCCGCAGCTGGTGGGGCCGCCGGAGCCCCCATCGCGCCTGCACGGCGACCTGTGGGCCGGCAATCACCTGACCGACCGCGCCGGGCGGGCGGTGCTCATCGACTGCGACGCCTACGCCGGCCACCGCGAGGTGGACATCGGGATGATGCTGCTCTTCGGCGGCTTCGGGGATCGCGTCATCGACGCCTATGAGGAGGAGTTCCCCCTCGCACCCGGATGGCGCGAACGCGTGGAGGTGAACCAGCTGCTGCCGCTGCTCGTGCACTGCGCGATGCTGGGCGCCTCATGGTTGCCGCAGACGGATGCCGTGCTGCGCAGCCTCGCCTGAGCGGGGCTAGGCGGGGATGCCCGCGCGGTCGAGCACGTCTGCGGGCTCCATGATGAGCCCCACGTAGAACGGCCCGAACTCGCCGAAGCGCGCCGACACCTCGTCGAAGCGCATCTCGTAGACGATCTCCTTGAGCGCGGCGAGGTCGTCGCTGAACAGCGTGACCCCCCACTCCCAATCGTCGAGCCCGGTTGACCCGGTGATGAGCTGGGTCACGCGGCCCGCGTACTTCCGGCCCAGGGTGCCGTGGCCCATCATCAGCGCCTTGCGCTCATCGAACGTGAGCGCGTACCAGTTGTCGTCGCCCTCACGGCGCTTGCTCATGGGGTAGAAGCACAGGAGCTTGCGCACCGGCACGTCGGGGTGCACGCGCATCTCGCGGTAGTGGGCGATGCGCTCGCTCCATTCCGCCAGCTTGCCCTCCACATCGGACTCGCCCAGCTCGATGAGGCGGGCGCGCTCGTCGTCCTCGGTGGCGCGGTACTCGCTCTCCTCCGTGATGGACAGGTACGAGTACACCACCTCCACCGGCCCGGCGGTCACGCCCTTCACCGCCACGTCGAGGTCATGCAGGTTCGGCGCCACCAGCATCATGCCGAGGTCGGCCCGGCCGCCCAGCACCGAGAACGCGCGCACCTGGTTCTGCGGCGCGGCCTCGGTGAATGCCCGCAGCGCCGCCTGCATTCCGATGCCCGAGCCCTCGCCGGGCAGCGCGCGAAGAAGCAGGTGGGCCACTCCCCAGCCGCTGCTGGGCACGACGGGTTCAGGTGCGATGCTCATATGGATGACGCTAGCGAAGCCGTGGGCGCTAGCGTGGGGGCGTGGTTGATCCGGAGACCTTTGACCCCGGCGGCGCGTTCCGCGATGAGGTGCGCGCCTCGCGGCTGGTTGACCCCCTGCCCGGCCTCCAGGTGCTGGCCGGCAACCTCGGCCTGCCGGTTGACGACGTGGTGCACCACGCGCTGGTGAGATGGTCGAGCGCCGGGTCGGAGGCCCTGCTGGCCGCGCCACCCGAGATGCTGGTGGCGCTTCGCGACGCCGCGGAGGCCGGTGACGTGCAGCGGGTGCGCGGCATCGCGCAGGCCCTCCTTGCCGGGTGGGACGCATGAGGCTGCCGTGGCCGCAGCCCGATCCGATGGGTCCGGGGCAGGAGTCGGTGTGGGACTACCCGCGCCCGCCCCGGCTCGAGCGCAGCGATCGCCATGTGGTGGTGCGCCAGGGTGATGCGGTGCTGGCCGATACCCGGGATGCCTGGCGGGTCATGGAGACGAGCCACGCGCCCTCGTGGTACCTGCCACCGGGCGACATCGACATGGGCTACCTGCGGCAGGCGGAGGGTCGCAGCCTCTGCGAGTGGAAGGGCCAGGCCGACTACCTCGACGTGGTGGTGGGATCACTCGTGGTGGCGCGGGCCGCCTGGCGCTACCGCAACCCGGTGCCCGCGTTCGCGCCCATCGCCGGGTACATCGCCTTCTACCCGGGCGCCGTGGAGTGCACGGTCGACGGCCACGCCGCGCTGCCCCAGCCCGGAGGGTTCTACGGCGGGTGGATCACCCCCGACGTGGTGGGGCCCTTCAAGGGCGGCGAGGGGACCCTCGGCTGGTGATCAGCCGGTGATTCGCCGCACGCTGCGGTTGGTCACCACGTACACATTGCCGGCACGGTCCTCCCCGAAGGAGTTCACGCCCGCGATGCGGCCGATCTCGCGGGTGAGGTCCTGCGGGGCGCCGGGTCGTGCGGCATCGATGCTCCACGACTGACCGGTGCACCAGTCGGCATAGAGGTACCGGCCCGTCAGCGAGGGCGCCGCCGTGCCGCGGTACACGTAGCCGCCGGTTATCGAGCAGTTGCCGTCATCGTGCGGGTACTCGGCAACGGGACCCACCTCGCGCTCCCCGCGCGCGCCGCCCTTGTAGTCGATGGTGCCCTCGCGCTTGCGCCAGCCGAAGTCCAGGCCCGACTGCCCTGCCCGCGCGACGTCCACCTCCTCGCGCTCGCGCTCGCCCACATCGCCTATCCACAGGTCGCCAGTGGCACGGTCGAATGAGATGCGCCAGGGATTGCGCAGGCCGAGCAGCCAGATCTCGGGCCGCGCGTCCTTCACGTTCGCGAATGGATTGCCCGGCGGAATCGCGTAGCCCCGCCCGGCCGACCGGCGCGAGGGGTCGATGCGCAGCACCTTGCCCAGCAGGCTGCCGGGGTCCTGTGCGCGGTTGCCCGGGTCGCCCTGGCCACCGCCGTCACCGAGCGCCACGTACAGCATGCGATCGGGCCCGAACTGCAGGGCCCCGCCGTTGTGGTTGTCAAAGGGCTGGTCCACGCCCAGCACGGTGCGCGCCGTGCGCACCGGCACGCTGCGGGCGCCCGGTCGCGTGCGGAACTCCACCACCCGGGTGTCGCCACTGCGGTTGGTGAAGTTCACGTAGAAGCGGCCGCTGCGGGCGAAGTCGGGTGCGAAGGCGAGGCCGAGCAGGCCCTGCTCGAGGCCGTCCGCACCCACGCGTGAGCGGATGTCCAGCCAGGGCGCGCCGGGGCGACCGCCGCGGCCGATGGGCCGCACCAGGCCGTTGCGTTCCACCACCAGCAGGCGCGACTCACCCGGCGCCTGAACCACGCCGACGGCAGAGTTGAACCCCGTGCCCACGGTGGAGAGGCCCACGGCCATCGCGCCGGAGGCCCCGACCAGGAGGCCGGCCATGATTGCCAGCAGGGCAGCAAGGCGCGTCATGACCCGACCGTATCGCGCGCGGCCGTGACCGTGCGCACAAGAGGTGCTAGTTGACCTCGGCCGGCTCTATGACCGGCTGCACCACACGGCTCACCGTGACCGGCAGCAGGCGCACGAATGCATTGAGCTCGGGCACCGATGCGCCGTCCTTGATGCCGTTGACAAGTCGCAGCAGCACGGCGACCTCGCGCGGCCCCAGGTCGGGGCGCACGGGCTCGAGGGCCTCGACCAGCTTGTCCCTCATCGCAGGGTCGATCTGGGAGAGAGCGGATTCCAACTCGGGCGACAGCGCATCTGACATGACCGGCATTCTAGCCCACGAGCGGTGCATTCCCGGATGCGCCGGGGCCACCGGGGCGGCCAAGGGCGGCGTGCAGCCGCAGCATGCGGGCAATAACCGACTGATGCGCCTCGGACGGTATTTGCCGCCCCCGGGCCAATGCGCCCGATAGCGCAGCGCACGCCGCGCCCAGGGCGGCGGAGGCATCGGCGGGGGCCACCGGGATGCCCGCGGCACCCAACGGCGACAGAACCTCGCGCTGCAGCCGACCGGGCACCATGTCGGGCAGGAAGAAGGCATCGCGCAGCACGGCGTCCGGGCCGGGCTGGTCGACCAGCGCGACCAGTGGCGCCACGCGACCTCCATCACGGGCCAGCGCCACGATGACCTGCTGCTGGTCGTGCCCCATCCCCGTTCGGCCCCACCACGCACCGGCGAGCGCCGGCCGCGCGAGCGCCCGCGCTGCCGCCGACTGCGGCGTGAGGATCCCGGCAGCGGTGCGCGCCGCCCTGCCGGGCTCGCCCGGGAGCACGGCGCCGCAGGCAGCCAGCAGGTCGCGGGCAGCGGGAGTGCCCGCGCGGTCGAGCGCGGTGATGAGCCGCAGCAGCACCGGTGGCGGCAGCATGAGGGCCACCTCCTCGATGACAAGCTCCACCAGGTGGGCGCGGCCGAGCCCCAGCACGGATCGCGCGAAGTCGTCGGGCCGCGCCAACCACCCGCGAGGTCCGGGGGTGCGCCCGGCGAAGCGCTGGAGGGCGGCCTCGCCATCGAGCTGGGAGCCGAGGTCGTCGAGGCAGTCCCGCGTGGCCGCGGCCTGCGGTGGCCAGGAGCGGGCGAGACCCTCCTCCACCGCGCGGCGGGCGGCCACGTCGTCTCCCGCGTCGAGGCAGGAGAGGGCACGGCAATAGCCCTCGCCTGCGGTGATGGGGTCAGTGTGGTCCGGGGCCGGCACGCGCCCACCGTATGACCGCCGCGCGCGCGTGGGGCGCGCGCACTGCAACGCTTTACGCGCGGATGTTCACCGGCGTACCGCCGCTCACCATGCCGCTGAGGCGCCGGATGTCGGCATTGCGCATGCGGATGCACCCATGGCTCACGGCCTGCCCGATGAGCTCGGGCTCGCTGGTGCCGTGGATTGCCACGCGGCCATTGCCGCCGGCGAACTCGTTGAGCGTGTTGGAGAACCCGGTGATCGGCATCACGATGGGCCCGAGGAACGCCTTGGGGTCGCCCGTGGGGATGATCTCGGCCAGCGCGAAGCGGCCGGTGGGCGTGGGGTTCTTGTCGGTGCCCACCGCGACCTTGAATGACCTCTTCTTCCGGGCGTCGCGGAACACCGTGAGGCGGCGCGACGACACGTCGATCTCGATGCGCGAGGTCACCGGCCGGAACACCATGTCCGATGCCCTGATCCACGCGGTGCTGCCATTGGGGCGCACCGGCATGAGCACCTTCACCCACCTCTTGCCGGCCACCACCTTCACGCCGCGCACCTGCAGCCACACCGGGCCCGCGCCCAGCGGGGCGATGGGCTGGAGGAGCCTGAGCGGCTTGCCGCCGGGTCCGGGGTTGGCGCGCGCGGTGGCCACCACGAGCAGGCGGCCGGCCCACGACACCTTGGGGTTGGGCGGGGCAATGGGCGAGGGCGGGGCCTCGGGGCGCTCGGGGGTGGTGACCACCGGCGCGGTGGTGGCGGGCGGCGGCGCCGGCGCGGTGGTGGCAGGCGGCTCGGGCGTGGTGGTGGCGATGGGGTCGTACATCTGGCCCGTGGCCACCGACGCGCTCGCCATGGTGATGGCAGCGGCAGCGATGATGGCGCGCGGGTTCAACACGGGGCATACGGTATCCCAGCCCCGCGCCGCCACACTGCACCGCGGTTGCGGCATGCCGTGCGATGATCCGGGGATGGGCCTCGCCATGAGCGGCTTCGTGCTGCCTGCAGCCACCGGTTTCTTCGCCTCCATCGGGGAATGGGCCGCCGAGTACGGCTACATCACGATCTTCCTCGTGGTGGCCGGGGACGGCATCTTCCCGATCCTGCCCGGGGAAACATCCATCGTCGCCGGGGCGGTGTTCG
>JBIIJJ010000073.1:0-7235 GCA_044233875.1 Miltoncostaeaceae bacterium
GCGGTGGTGATGTCGGCGAGGGCATCGCCCACCACCGTGATGCGCTCGACCGTCACGCCGTGCGCCGTGAGCGACGCCGCGACAATCGCACCGTTCTCGTCGCGCACGCGGCCCTCGAGTACCTCCGTCCCGGTCACCACGAGCGCGGCGCGCGCCATCAGCCCGCCGGCAGCCGCTCGGCGCCGGAACGCGTGATGAGGAACGTGCCGGTGCCCCCGGTGATCTGGAGGGGCTCCTCATTGATCGTGACGGCGATGGCCGCGGGTGTGCCGATGCGCACCCAGGCCGCCTCGGGGAACGAGAACGTGCGAGTGGCCCCGGGCACCAGCACGCCGCTGTACACCGGCGCGCCCGTCTCCGAGCCATTTCGCACCTCGAGGTAGCTGCCCCTGTTGCCGCGACCGGTGAAGGCAAGGTCCACGGCGTCCACGGTGGACGTGCCCGTGGTGGTCACCGTGGTGGTGGGCACACCCGGAACGGGTTCGATGGCCGGCGTGCTCGTGCTGCCGCCGAGCCCCAGCCATGCAAGGAGCGCAATGCCCGTGACGCCGCCGATGGCCAGCCAGAGGAGCTGCGCCTCCCGCCGGCGCGGACCGGCGCTGGTCTTCTTCCGCGCCCGGCGAAGCGCCTCGGGTGACATGCCGCCCGCGAACTCCCCGAAGCGGGAGTCGTACTCGTCGAGGGCGAGCTGGGGATCGAGGCCCAGGTACGAGGCATATGCGCGCAGGAACCCGCGCACGTACGAGGGGTCGGGAAGGAGGTCGAACTGCTCATCCTCCATCGCGCGCAGGTACCGCGAACGGATGCGCGTTCCGGCCTCGGCCGCGGGGTAGTCGATGCCCTGGCGTACCCGGGCCTCGCGAAGGCTGTTACCGATCTCGTACGTCGGCCGACGGTATCACCGGCAGCCACCGCACGGAGGCCGATTTCACCGCGGTCGGGAAAACCCCATTGCGACTACTCGTCCGCTGAAACGTCCGCGTCCACCGCGGCGATTCCAAGCACCCGGGGGATGTCCCCCTCACCGATCAGCACGGTGCGGGGCTTGGAGCCCTCGTGGCCCGAGATCACGCCCAGGCGCTCGAGCGAATCCACGAGACGGCCCGCGCGCGCGTAGCCCACGCCGAGGCGGCGCTGAAGCAGCGATACGGACGCCGTGCCCTGCATCACGACCGTCTCCACCGCCTTCTGCAGCATCTCGTCGCCACCGGCGTCCACCTCGGGCTCATCCTGCTCGGGACGCTCCATGAGGTCCTCGCGCATCTCCGGCCGGCCCTGCCTGCGCCAGTAGTCGGTGATCGCGAGGATCTCCTCCTCCGACACGTACGCACCCTGCAGGCGCTGGAGGCGGGAGGTGCCGACCGGCCTGAACAGCATGTCGCCGTTACCCAGCAGGCTCTCGGCGCCACCGGAGTCGAGCACCACCCGGGAGTCCACCTGCGACGACACGGCGAACGCGATGCGCGACGGCACATTGGCCTTGATCATCCCGGTGATGACGTCCACGGACGGACGCTGGGTGGCGAGCAGCAGGTGAATGCCCACTGCGCGGGCCTTCTGCGCAATGCGGATGATGGCGTCCTCGACCTCACCGGGGGCGACCATCATGAGGTCGGCCAGCTCGTCGATGACCACCAGGATGTGCGGGATCTCGCTGAGCCCCTGCTTCGCGCGGATCGCGTTCCAGTCCTTGATGTTGCGCGCCCGTGCCGCGCCCATGATCTCGTAGCGCGACTCCATCTCCCGCACGATGTTGGCCAGCACGGCGGTGGCGTTCTTCATGTTGGTCACCACGGGGCACAGCAGGTGCGGGATGCCCTCGTAGTGGTTGAGCTCGACCTTCTTGGGGTCGACCATGACCAGGCGCAGTTGATCCGGCGTGGCCCGGAGGAGGATCGACGCCAGGAGCCCGTTGAGGCACACGCTCTTGCCGGTGCCCGTGGACCCCGCGATCAGCAGGTGCGGCATGCGCGCCACGTCGAGGTACACGGCCTTGCCGCCGATGTCGAGGCCCAGCCAGGCCGCGAGCGGGCCCGTGTCGTCCGGGAAGTCCCGCCACACGTCGCCCAGCGTCACCATGCTGGCGTCCGGGTTCGGTACCTCCACCCCCACGGCCTGCTTGCCCGGGATGGGCGCGAGGATGCGCAGCTCGTCGGTTGCCGCCAGGGCGTACGCGAGGTCGTCGCGCAGGTTCGACACCTTCGACACCTTGGTGCCCGGAGCGAGCTTCAGCTCGTAGCGGGTCACACGCGGGCCCGAGACGGCATTCACCATCTCGGCGGCCACGCCGAACTCCGCAAGCGCCTCCACGAGGCGCCGCGAGGTCTCGCGCACCTGCGCCACCGGCATCTTCGATACCCCGGCGGACTTCCTCAGCGTCTTGCGGGGAGGTCGCTTCCAGCCGCCGCGGGGAGCATTGCCGGGTGCCCCATGGAGGTCGGCATCGTCGCCTGCGGCGACTGCAGGCGACGGCGCGCCTGCCGCGGCAGGCAGGTCGACCGGCGTGAACGGGTCGGAGCCGTCGCCTGCGGCGTCGTGCGGGTCGTCGTCATCGAGCGGATCGTCCAGCACGTCGTGAACGTCGTCGTCACCGAACTGGATGCGCTCGTCCTCATCGGTCGCATCCGCGGCAGCATCGGCGGGCATGCCGCCTGCGAGGGCCGGGCTCGGCGGGAGGTGATCCTCCTCCTCGAAGATGTCCGGGTACCGGTCGGCGCCGTCAACGGGGTGGATCTCATCGTCGCGACGCGTGGTCGGGGTGGCGACGGTGCGGGCGATCACCCTGGCCTCCTCACCGGCGCGCTTGCTGCCGCGAACCGCGGTGTTGGTGGCCGTGGCCACCCCTCGCCCGACGGCCACGCCCGCGGTCGCCACTCCACGCCCCGAGCCACGGAGGGCCTCGCCGAGTGACGCCCCGCTCATCAGCACCATGCCGGCGGCGATGCCGAGCACCGTGAGGATGTTCGCACCGGCCGACCCGATGGTGTTGGCCGCGGCCCACCACAGTGCGGCACCGATGGCCCCTCCAGTGGCCTGCATCTCCCGCATCACGAACCAGCCGTCGGTGGTGTCCATGCCGGGCCCGAAGAGGCCCGACGCCAGCCCGAGCACGATCGACAGCCCAACGATGAGCGCCCCGATACGGAAGGGCTGGGCGTGGAAGACCGGGATGCGCACGATCAGGTGGATGCCGATGGCCACCATGACCAGGGGCGCCAGGCCCACCCCACGCCCCACGAAGACGCGGATGAACTCCTCGAGGTACATGCCGAACGCGCCGCCGCCGACACCGGCGAACACCACGGCGCCGAGGAACGCGCCCAGGGCGATGAGAGCGAGACCGCCGATCTCGCGGTACCCGCTGCCGCCACGCCTGGGAGCCGGCTTGCGCGCCGGCGCCTGGCGGGTGCTGGTGCCCTTGCGGGCAGAGGTCTTTGTGCGGGCCTTCGACGCGGTCGCGGGCATACGCGACCTATTTGGACCATCGCACCCGGACTCCTGCCCCTAGACCTCCACGACCACGGGCAGGATGACCGGGCGCTGGCGCGACTTGCGATTGATGAGCGATGCCACGGCGTCGTGCAGCTGCTTCTGCAGCACGTCGATCTCGTGCACGCGCTCCTCGGAGGACTGCGCGATGCTCTCGGCCACCCGGGCGCGAATGGCCTCGATGAGGGCCTCGTCCTCGGCCCCGCCGAAGCCGCGCGTCACCACGTCGGGCGTGCCATCGATGGTGCCGTCGTGGGCGTCCACCTGCACCACGATGAGCACCAGGCCGTCCTCCGACATGTGCCGCCGGTCGCGCAGGATGCCCTCCCCCACGTCGGCGACACCGTAGGAATCCACGTAGGTGATGCCCGATTCCACGCGCTCGCCCATCACCACGCCGTCCTCGGACACCTCCATGACGTCGCCGTTCTCGAGGATGACCGTGCGCTCGGGGATGCCCAGCTTGGTCGCAAGGTCGGCATGGGCCATCTGGTGGCGGGCCTCGCCGTGCACGGGCGCGAAGAAGCGCGGGCGCACGAGCTGCAGCATCCAGGCCAGCTCATCGCGAACGCCGTGACCGGATGCGTGGATGTCCGGCTTGTCGTCGGGGGTCACCACGCGGGCACCCGACGCCACCAGGCGATTGATGGTCTCGTCGATGGCCAGCTCGTTGCCGGGGATGCGGCGCGAGCTGTAGACGATGGTGTCGCCCTTCTTGATGGTCACGCGCGGGTGGGCGTGGTTGGCCATGCGGCGCAGGGCCGACATGGGCTCGCCCTGGCTGCCCGTGGTGAGGATCACCAGCTCGTCATCGGGGACCGAATCGATCTCCTTGTCCCCGATGATCACGCCCTCGGGCGCGGTGAGGTACCCGAGGTTGCGGGCCACGTTCACGTTGCGCACCATCGAGCGACCCACCACGCCGACCACCCGGCCATCACGGTACGCGGCGTCGACCACCTGCTGCATGCGGTCGATCTGGGATGAGAAGGTGGTGACGATCACGCGCCCCGGTGATGTGGCGAACAGGCTCGCGAGGGCGGGGCCCACGGCCTCCTCCGCACGCTTGCCCGACACCGGCACATCGGCATTGGTGCTGTCGCCGAGCATCACGAGCACGCCCCGCTCGCCCAGCCGTGCGAGCCCGGGGATGTCGCTGCGCTTCGACGGCCCCCCAATGGGCAGGTGGTCGAACTTGAAGTCACCGGTGTGCAGCAGCGTGCCGGCGGGCGAGTGCAGCGCGACGGCGACGCAGTCGGGGATCGAGTGCGTCACGCGCAGGAACTCCGCCTCGAACGGGCCCACGCGGCGCGGCGGGTCACCAGCTGCCACCTCGACCATCTCGGCTTCCCCGAGGAGCCGGTGCTCGTCGAGCTTGCCGCGAACGAGGGCCAGCGTGAACCGCGTGCCGAGGATCGGCACCGGACCGACCTCGCGCAGGAACCACGGCACGGCGCCGATGTGGTCCTCGTGCCCGTGGGTGAGGATCAGGGCATCGATGCGCGACGCGTTCTCGGCCAGGTAGCCCATGTCGGGGAGCACGAGGTCCACGCCGAGCTGGTCGGGCGTGGGGAACGTGACGCCGCAGTCGATCACGACGATGCGGTCGTCATGCTCCACCACGTACATGTTCTTGCCGATCTCCCCCACACCGCCGAGGGGGATGATGCGCAGCGAGGGGCTGCTCATGCGGCGGCCGCGATATCGGCCGCGGCGAGCACCGCCGACAGCCGCTCGCGCTCGTCCGCGGTGGCCTGCACGAGGGGCAGGCGAAGCACATCGGTGGGAATCATGCCGAGCATCTGGAGCGCCGCCTTGATGAGGATGGGATTGGTCACCTCGAACAGGCCGGACCACAGCCCGGCGAGGGATGAATCGATCGCACGCGCGGCGTCGACGTCGCCGGAGCCCACGGCGGCGACCATCTGCTGCATCCGGTCCCCCACGAGGTGGGACGCCACGGAGATCACCCCGCGGCCACCGCGCTCGAGCACGGGCATGAGCATGTCGTCGTTGCCCGCGTATATCTCGAGGTCGCAGAGTTCCATCACCCGGTCGAGCTGGGAGAGGTCCTCATTCGCCTGCTTCAGCGCCACCACGCCAGGGATCGCCGCGAGTTCGGCGATGAGCTCGGGCGGCATGTTGACCGCCGTGCGCCCGGGGATGTTGTAGAGCACCACCGGCACGCCCACGTCGGCGATTGCCGCCACATGGCGCCGGATGCCCTCAGGGGGTGGCTTGTTGTAGTACGGCGTGACGACCAGCACGGCATCGGCGCCGATCTCGGACGCGACCTCGGTGAGGTGCACCGAGTGGGCCGTGTCGTTGCTGCCCGTGCCGGCCACCATCGTGCCGGTGCCACTCGTCTCGTCGCGGGTCGCCTGGAACAGGGCGATGCGCTCGACATCGCTGAGCGTGGACGCCTCGCCGGTGGTGCCGGCCACCACGATGCCGTCCGAGCCAGTGGCGAGCAGCCTCCGCACGAGCGACCGGTACGCGGGTTCGTCGACCGCCCCCGATTCGTCGAAGGGCGTCACGACAGCGGTGAGCACAGCGCCAAGCACGGGCGGCAGCCTACAGAGCCACCGCGGGCAGCGGCTCGCGCGCCTTGCCCGGGGTGAGGAGGTCGGGGCTGGCCACGTTCCAGTACGCGCGCACGGCCCACGGCAGCACGCGCCTGCTGGCGACCATGCGGGCGAACACCGAGAAGAGCGGGTCGGGGAGCACGTCCAGCACGCCCTGAAGGCGCGCGAGGATGCGGTACCCGCGGGCGCGTGATTCCACGGCGGCGCGGTAGGCGCCGAGCGCCTCGTCCAGCCCCATCTCGCCGGTGCGCACGCGCTCGGCCAGCCGCCCCGCAACCTGGCCGAACACCAGCGCGGGGCGGATGCCCTCGCCCGACACCGGCAGGCACATCCCCGCGGAATCACCCACGAGCATCATGCCGTCACGCACCGGGTCGATGAGCACGGAGGTGAAGAACCCCCCGTGCACGGCGCCGGGCTCACCCAGGTGCAGGTCGTCGCAGAACCGCTCCAGATCGCCGGACAGGTCTGAATGGCCGGTGTACGTGGCGAGGCCCGCCCGCACGTGGTCGCCGGCGGGGAATGCCCAGTAGAAGCGGCGCGACCCCCGGCTCGGCCCCACGTAGAAGTGCAGGCCCGTGCCGCGGAACGGCTGCCGCGACTCGATGCCGAAGCTCTTGCGCGGAGCGCGGGCCGCCGCCTGCCCGGCCTTCGGTGCCGCGGTGCGCCAGCCGGCGGCGTCGATGACGATGGGGGCCTCGAACACGCCGGCGGTCGTCTCCACCCTCCCCGCACGCGCGGCGGTGATGCGCGCCCGCACCACGTCGGCGCCCGTGCGATCACGGAGTTCGCGGCAGAAGCGCCGGTAGTCGAACGTGGCGAACGGGAAGAAGCGCAGCACCTGCGACCTGCGCCGGGTGTGGATGAGGATCTCCTCGTGCACCTGGTCGATCACATGGGTCATGTCCATGTTCTCGAGGCAGGCCAGGGGGACCGCCGACGCCGATGTCTCGCCGTCGCCGATCTCCAGGCGATCGATCACGAGCACGCGGCCCCCGATCTGCTGGGCGGCGGCAAGCCCGCCGAACGACCCCCCGCAGACGATGGCGTCGTACTCCACCGCCATCAGGTGCGCGGAATCTCCTGGCCCGTCTCGGGGTCGATGCGGATGCCGTCCGTGATGCCGGTGCCGGGAGGCGCCCCGACGATCAGCCACGTGGC
>JBIIJJ010000074.1:0-7034 GCA_044233875.1 Miltoncostaeaceae bacterium
GCGTCGTCCACCACCACGAACGACACCTCCTCGGACGACCACCATACGAACTCGGCGCCCAGCCGCGACAGGTGCACGCCCAGCTGCGCGGCGAAGGCCAGGTAGTCGAGCAGGGCGTCGCGGCTGCCCACCGCATCCATGCTGTTGGAGCTGATCGAGCTGAAGCCGAGTTCCCCCGCCGTGGCGCCGCGATCGAGCGCGAACCCGCTACCCGCAAGGGCGCCGCTTCCGAGCGGACACACCGAGGCCGCGTCCAGCGCAAAGCGCAGGCGCGAGTGGTCGCGGTCGAGCATCCACGCATAGGCGAGCAGGTGATGCGCGAGGCGCACGGGCTGCGCGCGCTGCAGATGCGTGTAGCCGGGCACAAGGGTGTCGATGTGCTGGCGTGCCTGGGCGGCAAGGGCGGTGACGAGAGCCTTCAGGGCGACCGCCTGGGCCTCTCCCCTCCCCCTCAGCCAGAGGAGCGTGTCGGTGATCACCTGATCATTACGGCTGCGCCCCGTGTGCAGGCGGCGGCCCGCATCGCCGGCGATCTCGGTGAGGCGCCGCTCCACGGCCGTGTGGATGTCCTCATCCCCCGCGACGAACTGGAAGGTGCCGGCCTCCATCTCGGCCTCCACCTGCGCAAGGCCGGTGTCGATGGCCGCGGCGTCCTCGGCAGGGATGATGCCCTGCGCTCCGAGCATGCGGGCGTGGGCGCGCGACCCCATGATGTCCTCGCGCCACATGCGCTGGTCGACCGGCAGCGACGCATTCAGGGCGTCGAAGGCCTCGGCCGGCGATCCCGAGAAGCGGCCGCCCCACAGCCGCGACGTGGGCTCGCTCACGCCGCCCCCGCTCCCACGGGTCCGGGCGCGCCGGCCCGCTCGGCCTGGATGGCCCGGTCCATCGCTTGGCACACGCGGTCCAGTTGCTGCTCGGTGAGCTCGCAGAAGAAAGGCAGGGCGATGGTGGATGCACTGATCGCCTCGGTCACCGGCAGCTCGCCTGGTGCGTGCCCATGCGCCTCGCGGTAGTACGGCTGGAGGTGGATGCACGGGAGGTACGGCTTTGCGGAGATGCCCTCCGCCTCCAGGCGGCCGATGACCCGATCGCGGTCCAGGTCGGCGTCAAGACGCGGTGCGTACACGAACCATGAACGGCGCTGGGGGCCCTCGTACATGGTGGTCACACCGTCGATGCCCTCCATGCGCTCCTGGTACCAGCCGGCCACGGTGGCCCGGGCCTCCTGCATCCAGTCGAGGCGCTCGATCTGCGCCACGCCGATGGCGGCATGGACGTCTGACAGCCGGTAGTTGAACCCGAGGCGCGAGTGCACGAGCCACGCGCCGTCGTCGGAACGTCCTTGGTTGGTGAGGCTCTTGAGCTGGCGGTACAGGTCATCGTCGTCGGTGAAGATGACCCCGCCCTCCGCCGTGGTGAGCTGCTTGTTGGCATAGAAGCCGTACACGGCCGGGTGGCCGAAGGTGCCCAGCTTCTTGCCGTCGTAGTCACCGTCAATCGACTGACAGGCGTCCTCCACGAGCGCAAGACCATGCCTGCGGGCGATGTCGATGAGGGCCGGCAGCTCGGCGGGGTAGCCGAAGATGTCCACGATCAGGATCGCCTTGGTGCGCGGCGTGATGGCGGCCTCGACCGCGGCGGGGTCCATGTTGAACGTGAGCGGGTCGACATCGGCGAACACGGGCGTGGCGCCGGTGTAGAGGATGACGTTGGCGGACGCCACGAACGAGAACGACGACGTGATGACCTCATCACCGGGCCCGATGCCGAGGGCATGCAGGCAGCAGTGCAGGCCCGCGGTGCCGGATGAGCACGCCACCGCGTGCCTGGTGCCGATGCGATCGGCCCACATCTGCTCGAAGCGCGTGACGGTGGGCCCCAACGAGAGCTGGCGCGACCTCAGCACCTCGTCGACGAGTTCCCTCTCGCGGTCGCCGATGACCGGCCGCGCGAGGGGAATCATCTCCTCGGGGCTCACGCCTCCCGTGCCCCGGCGGCGCCCTGCACTGCCGCCCGTCGCACCCCGTAGTCGAGGCTGTCGACCAGGGCATCCCACGACGCGGCGATCACGTTCTGGTTCACGCCCATCGTGGACCACGTGGAACGGCCGTCGGTGGAGTCGATGAGCACGCGGGTGGTGGCGTCGGTGCCGTGCCCCTCGTCGAGGATGCGCACCTTGAAGTTGACCAACGAGATGGCCTCGATCTCCGGTACCCGGCCGGCCAGTGCGCGCCGCAGGGCCGTGTCGAGGGCGTTCACCGGGCCATTGCCCTCGGCCGTGGCCACCAGCCGCTCCCCATCGTGATGCAGTCGCACGGTGGCCTCGGTCACCACGTGCCCGGTCTCATCGCGCTCGGTGATGACGCGGAATGACTCGAGCACGAACACCGGCTCGTGGGTTCCGGCCTCACGCTCGAGCAGGATGGTGAATGACGCGTCGGCCACCTCGAAGTGATACCCCTCGTGCTCGAGGTCCTTGATGCGGGCGAGGATGCGCGGCGCGAGATCGGGATCGGCCTCGATGTCGATGCCGGCCTCACGAGCACGCTCGAGAACCACGTGACGCCCGGACAGCTCGCTCACCTTCATGCCCCGCTCATTGCCGACGAGCGATGGGTCGATGTGCTCGAAGGTGCGCGGGTCCGACACCATGCCGGCCACGTGCATTCCGCCCTTGTGGGCGAATGCATTGGCACCCACATATGGAGCCCAGGCGTCGGGGGGCAGGTTGGCGGTCTCGGCTGCCCAGTGCGAAAGCCGCGTGAGCTCCTCGAGCCCACCGGGCCGCAGCACCTCGAAGCCCATCTTCAGCGCGAGTGATGGCGCCACCGAGATGAGGTTGGCATTGCCGCAGCGCTCGCCCCAGCCATTGATGGTGCCCTGCACCTGGCGGGCCCCCTGCTGCACGGCGGCGAGCGAATTGGCCACAGCGCACTCGGCATCATTGTGGGTGTGGATGCCGATGCGGGCGTCCGGAAGGGCCGAAACCACCTCGCCGGCGATGCGCTCCACATCCATGGGCAGCGTGGCCCCGTTGGTGTCGCAGAGCACCAGCCACGACGCCCCATTCTCATGTGCAGCGCGCAGGCACTCGAGCGCGTAGTCCGGGTGCTCGCGGTAGGCGTCGAAGAAGTGCTCGGCGTCGTAGAAGACGTCCTTGCCCTGCTGCAGCAGGAACTCCACCGACTCCCCGATCATTGCGAGGTTCTCCTCGCGCGAGACCTTCGTGACCTTCTGCAGGTGAAGATCCCACGTCTTGCCCACGATCGTGGCCACGGGCGCGAAGCACTCCACCATGATGCGCAGGCCGGGATCCTGGTCGGGCGCCGTGGCCCGCCTGCGGGTCATGCCGAACGCCGCGATGCGGGTGTCGCCCAGGTTCTCCTGCTCGAGCAGGTCGAACAGCTGGGAGTCCTTGGGGTTGCTCGACGGGAATCCCGCCTCGATGACATCCATGCCGACGTCGGCGAGGCGCAGGGCCACCTGCAGCTGCTCTCCCACGGACAGGCTCATTCCCTCGCGCTGCATTCCATCGCGAAGGGTGGTGTCGTAGAGGAGGATGCGCTCCATCAGCCCGCCGGCGTGGCCGCGGTGACGTAGTCGAGCCAGTGCGCCCAGCGGGCGTCGCGGCCGTGGATGACGTCCTCGAACACATGCTGGAGACGGCGTGTGATCTCGCCGGGCGGCCCGATCTGGTGGTCGTCCACCGAACGGATGGGGCACACCTCGGCAGCGGTGCCGGTGACGAACACCTCGTCGGCCCCGTACAGCTCGGCGCGGGAGATATCGCGCTCCACCACGTCGTAGCCCTCGGCCCGTGCGATCTCCATGATGGAGTCACGCGTGATGCCCTTGAGGATCGCCGCGGATACGGGCGGCGTGCTGATGAGGCCGTCCTTGATCACGAAGATGTTCTCGCCCGAGCCGTCCGCAACCATGCCCTGCTCGTTGAGCAGGATGGCCTCCGCGTACCCCGACTTGTGCGTCTCGATCTTGGCGAGGATCGAGTTCAGGTACTGGCCACCCGCCTTCGCAGTGGGCGGAATGGTGTTGTTGCCGATACGGCGCCAGGAAGAGATCTTGGCGTCGATGCCGTTCTTCAGGCCATCCTCACCCAGGTAGGCGCCCCAGAACCAGGCGGCGACCGCGACGTCCACGGGGGCGTCGAGCGGGAACAGCCCCATCACGCCGTAGCCGCGAAGGGCGATGGGCCTGATGTAACAGGCGCCCAGGCTGTTCGACGAGATCACCGAGTGCACGGCCTGGCGCATGTCGTCGACCGAGAAGGGGATCTCCATGAAGTACTGCCCCGCCGAGCGCTCGAGCCTCTCGAGGTGATCATGCAGGCGGAACACCGCGGTGCCGCCCTCGGCGTCGTACGCGCGGATGCCCTCGAACACCGATGATCCGTAGTGAAGGCCGTGGGAGAGCACGTGGACCTTGGCGTCGTGCCAATCCACGAGCGATCCGTTCATCCAGATCTTCTCGGCTTCCTGCATTCGGTGGTGCCCTTCGGTTCGGAGGAGACGAGCGGCGTACCGCGGGAGTCTAGCCCGCGGCGGAGATCAGCAGTTCGCCCATTTCGTGGGTGGAGACCGTGCCGCCGAGGTCGCGGGTGGCGTGGCCCATGCCGAGCACCGTGTCGACCGCGGTCTCGATGGCGGCCGCCCCGTGCGGGGCGTCCAGCGAGTAGCGCAGCATCATCGCCGCCGACAGGCAGGTGGCGATGGGGTTGGAGATGCCCAGGTCGGCGATGTCGGGGGCAGAGCCATGCACGGGCTCGTACAGGCCCGGTCCATGGCCACCCAGGCTCGCGGACGGCAGCAGGCCGATGGATCCGGAGATCATCGCGGCCTCGTCGGAGAGGATGTCCCCGAACATGTTCTCGGTGACGATCACGTCGAAGTCCGACGGGCGGCTCACCAGCTGCATGGCCGCGTTGTCCACGAGCATGTGCTCGAGCTCCACGTCGGGGTGCTCGGCGGCCACGCGATTGACCTCGTCACGCCACAGGCGCGAGCTCTCGAGCACGTTGGCCTTGTCCACGGACGTCACCTTGCCCCGGCGTGCGAGGGCCGACTCGAAGGCCACCTCGGCCACCCGGCGGATCTCCTGGCGGCTGTAGGTGCAGGTGTCGAACGCGGTGTCGCCCTCGCGCCCGCTGGTGCCGAAGTAGATACCGCCGGTGAGCTCGCGCACGACCAGCAGGTCGGTGCCCTCGATGCGCTCGGTGCGAAGCGGGCTGCTCTCGTACAGCGAGGGAATGGGCTTGACCGGGCGCAGGTTGGCGAACAGGCCCAGACCGGCCCGCAACGCGAGCAGCGCCTGCTCGGGACGCGGGTCATCGGGGTTGGTGGTGTCCCACTTCGGGCCGCCCACCGCGCCGAGGAGAATGGCGTCACTCGCCGCGCAGGCCTCCAGCACGCCATCCGGCAGGGGCTTGCCGTACGAATCGATGGCGCACCCGCCGACGGCGTGCGACTCCCAGTTCACCTGGATGTCATCGAGATTCGCCACGTGGTCCACGAGGCGGCGGGCCTCCCCCACCACCTCGGGCCCGATGCCGTCTCCCGGCAACAGCACGACCTTGACTTCCCGCATCTCGCCTCCGGCTCGCTGGACGATCGCAAACCTACCAGCGGCCCCGTTGATGTCGCGTGACGCGGCTATGGTGGTGACTTCCCGGACAAAGGTGACCCCTGTGGATAGAAGAGCAGCCCGTACCGCCGGCGTGGCCTGCGCCGCCGTCCTCGCAGCCGGCGGCCTTGCAGTTGGCCAGGTCCTCGCTCAGGGCGGAGACCGCCGCCCCAACATCGTGCTTATCCAGACCGACGACCAGACGCTGGCCGACCTCGATGTGGTCGCCCGCACTCGGGCGCTGGTGGCCGATCGCGGCGTCAACTTCCGCAGCACGGTGACGCCGTTCGCCATCTGCTGCCCCTCGCGAGCATCGATGATGACGGGCTCCTACCCGCACAACACCGGCGTGAGCGCCAACTTCCCGCCTGCCGGCGGTTACGCCGCCTGGGAGCGCCAGGCCCAGTACTCCATCGGCGCCTGGCTGGAGGGCGCTGGGTACCACACCGTGCACCTCGGCAAGTACATCAACGGCTACGCCTTTGGCAACCGCAAGCGCGTGAAGCAGCCCATCGGCTGGTCGGAGTGGTGGGGCTCCGCAGATCCCTCCACGTACCAGATGTGGGGTTTCCGGGTGAATCATGGCAAGGGCCAGCAGACCCGCTACGGGGTGTTCAACTCGAAGGACCCGAAGAAGTACAACACCACCGTCTACACCGACATCGCGACGGGGGTCATCAACCGCGAAGCGCGCAGGCCCGGCCCGTTCTACATGCAGGTGGCATACCTCGCACCTCACGTTGAGACCAAGCCGCTGCGCAAGTCGATCAACCCGCGTGACGTGGACGTTGATGACCCATCGTCGTCGAGCGGAATCCAGTCGATCCCGCCGCGCCCGGCCCCCATCGACCAGAACAAGCTGAAGCGCCTTCCGCTCGACACCAAGGCCTCGCCCAACTTCAACGAAGCCGACGTGAGCGACAAGGGCACCTACGTGCGCAACCTGCCGCTCATGACCGAGGAGAAGATCCAGGACCTCGTCGAGGACAACCGCGCGCGCAAGCGCTCGCTCCTGGCGGTGGACCGCGGCGTGGCACGCATCGTTGCAACGCTCAAGAAGACCGGCCAGTACGACAACACGATCATCGTTTTCGTGGGTGACAACGGCTACCTGCTGGGGCAGCACCGCATCCCGAAGGGCAAGTACTTCCCCTACGAGCCGGCGCTCCGCATTCCATTCCTCATCGCCGGCCCGGGCATCAAGCAGGGCGTGGTCGACGACACGTCCCTGGTGTCACTGATCGATATCACGCCGACGCTGCTGGACTTCGCGGGCGCCACGCCCACGGGCCGGGCGCCGGACGGGGTGTCGCTGAAGCCACTGCTCACGGGCACCGGGTCACTGCCGGCACGCACCATGCTGCTCGAGAGCGGACCGCAGCAGGCCCCGAACG
>JBIIJJ010000075.1:0-6980 GCA_044233875.1 Miltoncostaeaceae bacterium
AGGATCGGCGTCATCGAGGCCGCGTGCCCGAAGATGTGCACGGGGATGATGGCCTTGGTGCGCTCGGTGACCTTCTCCTCGATGAGGTCGGGGTTGAGGCAGGCGCCCACCGGCTCGACGTCGACGAACACCGGGGTGGCGCCGTGGCGCGCGATGGCCTCGGCGGTGGCGTAGAAGGTGTACGGCGTGGTGATGACCTCATCACCAGGGCCGACGCCCAGCGCCTGCAGCGCGATGACCAGGGCATCGGTGCCATTGGCCACGCCCACGCAGGGGCGGTTCTCGAGGCGCTTCGACACCGCCTCCTCGATGGCGCGCACGCGCGGCCCGAGGATGAAGGTGCCTGTGTCGAGGATGTCGGCGATCGCTGCATCAAGCTCGCCGCGCAGGGGCCCGTACTGCGCCCGGATGTCCATCAGCGGGATACTCACGGCGCGCGACGTTACCAACGCCGGCGGGCGCCTGAACCCGCGCCGCCACCACCGGGGACGTCGGTCACCGGTGCCGCGGCCGCCGGAATGCGCACCGTCACGATGGTGCCGAAGCCCTCCCGGGACGTCACCGACGCCGATCCGCCCAGTCGTTCGGCGATGTGCTTGACGATCGACAGGCCAAGGCCGGTGCCCCCCAGGCGCCGCGATCGCGACGGATCGGCGCGGTAGAAGCGCTCGAACACGTGCGGCACGTCCTTCTCGGGAATGCCCAGGCCGTCATCCTGCACCTCCACCTCCACGTCGCCGCCCACGCGCCGCACGCGCACCATGGCGGTGGACCCCGTACCGGCGTAGCGAACGGCGTTCTCGGCCAGGTTGCGCAGCACCGTGTGGGCCATGCGATCGGTGAGCGGGGTCCACAGGCCCTCGTCCGCCTCGGCGGCGAGCGCCACCGCCTGCTCGCCGGCCTCGCCCTGCAGCTCATCCACCACCACATGGGCAATGGCCCCCATGTCGCTTCGCTCGCCCGAGGGATCGCCCTGAGCGGCCTCGAGCTCGGAGAGGAACAGGATGTCGTCGATCAGCGCCTCGAGCCGCTCGGTCTCGAACCGCGACCGCGCCACGAAGTCGGCCCGCATGTCGGCGGGCAGGTCCGGGTCCTCCATGGCCTCCAGCATGCCGCGCAGGCCCGTGAGCGGCGTGCGCAGCTCATGCGACACGTTGGCCACGAACTGCGAGCGCAGGTCCTGGTACGCCACCGCCTCCGTGGCGTCCTGGAGGGTCATCACCGCGGCGTGCCCCCCGGACGAGATGAAGGGCACCACCTCCACGCGGAACGTGCGCCTGCCCTCCACGAACAACTTGAGTTCGAACTGGTCGTCGTCCCCGGTGGCAAGCGCGTCGCGCACCCGCGCCGCCAGCATGTGGTCGCCAAAGGCCTCCAGCACCCCGACGTCGCTGCGCAGGAAGGGAAACGCCGCGAGTGCCGTGGGGTTCACCCGCGTCACCCGGCCGTCGGCCGAGATCATCACGGCGGTCATCGGCAGGGCGTCGAATGCCGCCTCGAAGGCGTCATCGACGGGAGCGGGCGCCTCCCCGGCGACGGGCGGCGGAGAGGCCCCCGCCCGCGCCCGGCGCAGGGCGAGCAGGGTCATCGCGGCGACGACCACGGCCGCCGCCGCGATGACCCACGCGAGGGCCGTCACCTAGGCCGGGATCGCGTCGATCTCCGCGTGCAGCGCGTGCATCTCCGACACCAGGCGATCGACCTCGCCCTCGAGGCCCTTCATGCCCTGGTGCTGGCGGTACACGGTGTGCCCCAACTGCTCGGCAACCGCGTTGAGCTTTCGCTGCAGCGTGAGCTTCTCACCCTTGTCGCGAACATCCTTGGCGCCCTTCTGGGCGGCCTCGGCCGTCTTGTTCGCGAGTTCCTTCGCCTTGTCGGTGAAGCCCATGGTTGGCTCCTCGGTCAGGTCCGATCCGCGTGCCACGTACCCCATGCGATGAACGTGGCGATGATCGAGACGATCAGGGACACGATGATGCCCCATGACTGGTCCCGGATGTCCATCAGGGCGATGAGCGTGTAGATCAACGTGACCGCGGTGAGAAACGCCGCCACGCCCGCGCCGGGCAGGCGGGGGATCTCGTAGTCGAAGGCATCGGCAAGCGAGATGAGGCCGGCGAACAGCGCCGCGAGGAACGGCAGCCACACGGAATCGGCATCCCATGCCCGCGCGCCGCCCGCGCCCCACTCGAAGAACAGGCTGATGATGAAGACGCCGTTCAGGATCGCCACGGCGATGAGCCGCTCGCGGCGATCAAGGGACTTGAGGTAGTTCACGGACGTGCCTTTCTAGCCGCGTCGATCGGTGATCCAGGCCAGCGCGGAGAACAGCACCGCGGCGGCGGAGAGCCCAAGGGCGGTCCACGCCCCGTAGAGGATGTCGTCACCCGCCAGCAGGAACAGCCCCGTGTAGAAGAGGCCGATCGGCATGAGGAACGTGCTGATCGCGGGTACGGGCAGCGAGCGGAAGCCGTCGATGCTCAGGGCATCGAGCAGCAGCAGCACGGAGGCCACGGCCACGATGACCAGTGGCAGCCATGCCGAGTCGAGAAGCCCCGCGCCCGAGACGTCGGAGTCGCCAAGCGGGCCCGCGCCGAACCATGGCAGGTACAGCGCGCCGCACCACAGGCCGCCGAGCACGGCGCCCAGGATCTCGAACCGCTCGAGTGCTCCGAAACGTGACACGCGGTCGAGTCTACGTGCGCGCGCGGCGGCCTCCCGAAGGTGTTACCGGGTGTCCTGCCGGTACACGGAGAAGGTCAGCACCAGACCCACGATCGAGAACAGCAGTGCCAGCCACACGCCGTAGGCGATGCCATCGATCGCGAACAGGAACACCAGCACGTAGAACACGAGCAGGGACATGAGGTACGTGGCCACTGCCGTGGGCGCCATGCGGCGCAGCGGGATCTCCATGCCGAGCGCGTCGGCCGCCATGATGCCGCCCGCGGCCAGGGCGATCAGCAGGACCAGGGGCCATGAGCCCAGGTCGGCGCCCGATCCGGAGATCGGCCCCCACGTCTGCCACTTGAGGAACAGGGAGATGATGAACAGCAGCATGCATACCGCTGCCCCAAGCTCCTTCTGCTCGCGCGAGATCCCCTGAAGGTCCACCGGTGCTCCTCGTACGGATTCGGACGAGTTGCATTTCGACGCCTGCTTGGGCGGTCCCTTCTACGGGATGGCGAACGGCGCGTAGTGCCCGGGCACAACGATTGCCGGCGCGCGGTCGCGCACCATCCCCCACGCGGCAAGGTGCTGGTCGCGGTTCTCGAGCCCCTCGGGGGGTGACATCTCCCGGAACCAGGAGGGATCGGGGCCCAGGGTGTCGCCCGCCACGATCACCCGGGCGTCCTCGCACTCGGCCACCACGGCGACATGCCCCGGTGCATGCCCCGGGGTGTGGAACCACGTGAGGCCGGGGCGCACCTCGCCGTCGTGGCCCTCCATCACCCTGAGCGGGGCGTCATCGAGGATGCCCCGCTGGCGCCGGGCATACGGGGTGCCCAGCTCGTCACGGTGCACCCACACCTCCTCCACGCCGGGCAGCTGCGGCAGGGCGCTCAGGTGGTCGGAGTGCAGGTGCGTCATCACCACCGTGCGGATATCGGCCGGGTCGATGCCGCGTGCCCTCAGCACGCCGTCGAGCATGTCGCCCTGGGTCTGGTAGCCGGGGTCGATGATGACCGGCTCGGGCCCGGTGAGCAGAACGGTGTTGGGCCAGGCGATCATGCCGGGCACCGCGCCCTCGAGGCGCCGGTACGCGGCGAAGGTGCCCTCGGTGGATGCCGCGCGGGTCTCCACCACCTCATCGCCCAGCAGGCCCAGGATGATGCGGTGCGCGGGCACCAGCACCTGCCAGCGCCACGGCCCCCCGGCCACGGGCTAGGCCTCCCGCGAGGAGTCGGCGCCCGACGCCGGCCGCGAGTAGCAGGGGGCCTCGAGGAACGGCGCAACGGGGTCGGGCGAGCGGCGCCGGAAGCGCTCCACCCGCACGCGCACCGCCTGGCGCAGCGGCGCGGCCAGGGGCGATGCGGCGAGGCCGAGCAGCCCGGCCCCGATGATGACGCCGCGACGACGAGCGGCCATGGCGCTACTTCAGCGAGGCGAGGAACTCATCGACCGGAATGGCCGTGAGCGTCTGGAAGTGCGCGGTACCGCGCGCTGCGAGCTCGATCGACACGCGGGCGATGGTCTTCTCGTCCGGGGCGTCCACGATGTTCACGAAGTCGTACGGGCCCAGGACCGCCCACTGCTGGACGACCTTGGCTCCCATCTGCTCGATCTCCTGGTTCACTTCCTTCAGGCGCTGCGGGTTCGCCTTGATGGTTCCCGCGCCGTGGGGGCTGAGCGTGCTGAGCAGGATGTAGGTCGGCACCCGTCCTCCTAGGGTCCTGGCCGGTCGCGGGTCAGCGTATCAGCGGGCGATTAGGATGACCCCATGGCAACCGGTGCCCCACTCGGCAAGGAGCGCGGCACCACCCCGGCAATCGTGGCCGTTGCCTCGTTCTTCCTCGCGGTGAGCGTGTTCCTGCCCTGGTACACCGCGGACGTCGCGCCGCCGTTCGCCCCCGGCGCAAGTTCGGGCTGGGACGCCAGCATGCTGGCGCGCGTGGCCTTCGCCATGGCGGTCATCACCGTCATCCTCTCGGGACTCATGTGGCTCGACGTACGCGGGTTCCTTCCGCTCGACGCCGACATCGTGCGCGCGTTCGCGTGGACCTGCCTGGTGCTCACGCTCGTCGCCACCACGCTCGTGGCCTGGCGGCTGGTGCGTCCGCCCGGGCCGGCGGAGTTCCTGGCGCGCGACGTGGGGCTCTTCATCGCACAGGCCGCCGCCATCGTGGCGCTCGTGGCATCCATCGCCGTCGTACGACCGAGGTCCTGATGATCACCGTATCCCGCACCGTCACCGTTCCCACGCCCCGCGATGAGGCCTTCCGCCTCACCGCCCAGTTCGGACGCGCGGCCGAATGGGACCCCGGCCTGGCCGAGTCACGGCAGGAGACCCCGGGCGAACCGGGCCTCGGCACGGTGTTCCCCATCGTCGCCGAGTTCCGCGGCAAGCGCACGCCCATGACCTACGAGATCACCGAGTGGGAGCCCACCACCCGCATGGTCATCGAGGGCACCGGCGAGAAGGCCACGGCCCGCGACGAGATCACCTTCCGCGATGCCCCGGGCGGCGGATGCGAGATCACCTACACGGCCGCGCTCGGAATGAAGGGGGCGCTCAAGGTGGCCGAGCCCTTCCTCAAGGGCACCTTCAACCGCATGGGGGACGAGGCCGTGGCCGGCCTCGCGAGCTGGCTCGCCCGCGAGGCCGGCCCCGCCTGATCACGCCGCGGCGCGCTCGCCCGGCCGCATGACCAGGGCGTCGTCCTCCACCGTCACCTCGACGTCGTCGCCGGGCTTGATGGCGCCGGTCAGCATCTCCATGGCGAGAGGGTCCTGCACCCGCTTCTGGATGACGCGCTTGAGCGGCCGCGCCCCGTAGGCCGGGTCGTACCCCTCATCGGCGATCTTCTCCCGGGCCTCGGGCGACAGGGTGAGCCGGATGTCCTGCTCCTCCAGCCGCTGGTCGAGGCGGGCCATCTGCATGTCCACCACCCGGTCGATGTCCGAGCGGTCGAGCCTGGAGAACTGCACGATCTCGTCAACGCGGTTGAGGAACTCCGGGCGGAAGTGGTCGCGCAGGGCGCCCATCACGCGCTCGGAGACGATGTCGTCATCCAGGCCGTCCAGCATGAACTGGCTGCCGATGTTGGACGTCATGATCACGACGCAGTTGCGGAAGTCCACCACGCGCCCCTGGCCATCGGTCAGGCGCCCGTCGTCCAGCAACTGCAGCAGCACGTTGAACACGTCGGGGTGGGCCTTCTCGATCTCGTCGAGCAGCAGCACCGCGTACGGCCTGCGCCGCACGGCCTCGGTGAGCTGGCCGCCCTCCTCGAAGCCGACGTAGCCCGGGGGGGCGCCGATCAGGCGCGCCACCGTGTGCTTCTCCATGTACTCGCTCATGTCGATGCGCACCATCGCGCGCTCGTCGTCGAACATGAACTCGGCGAGCGCACGGGCGAGCTCGGTCTTCCCCACGCCGGTGGGCCCGAGGAAGATGAACGAGCCGATCGGGCGGTCGGGGTCGCTGAGCCCGGCGCGCGCCCGGCGGAGGGCGTTGGCGACGGCCTCGACGGCCTCCTGCTGCCCCACCACGCGGTCGTGGAGGCGGTCCTCCATGTGCACGAGCTTCTCGACCTCGCCCTCCATGAGCCTGGTGACGGGGATGCCGGTCCATGACGCCACCACCTCGGCGACGTCCTCGGACGTGACCTCCTCCTTCAGCATGCGGTGCTCGGCCTGCTTCGCGTCGAGGTCGCGCTCGGCCTCCTCGAGGCCGCGCTCGAGCTCGGGGATGGTGCCGAACCGCAGGCGCGCCGCTCCCTCCAGATCGGCCTCGCGCTCGGCCCGCTCCACCTCGGTGCGGGCGCGGTCGAGGTCGTCCTTGAGGTCGCGGATGCGGGTGATGGAGGCCTTCTCCTCCTCCCACGTGGCCTTCATGCCATCCGACTCCTCGCGGAGGTCGGCCAGCTCCTGGGCCACGCGCTCGCGACGCTCCACCGACGCGGGGTCGGTCTCGGCCTGCAGCGCCTGCTCCTCGATCTCGAGCTGGATGATTCGACGCAGCAGCACGTCGAGCTCCTCGGGCACCGAGTCGATCTCGATGCGAAGCCGGCTTGCCGACTCATCGATGAGGTCGATCGCCTTGTCGGGGAGGAAGCGCGACGTGATGTACCGGTCGCTCAGGCGCGCCGCGGCCACCAGCGCGCCGTCCTGGATGCGCACGCCGTGGTGAACCTCGTAGCGCTCCTTGAGCCCGCGCAGGATCGCCACGGCGTCCTCCACCGACGGCTCGCCGACCATCACCGGCTGGAAGCGCCGCTCGAGTGCCGGGTCCTTCTCGATGTACTGGCGGTACTCGT
>JBIIJJ010000076.1:0-6880 GCA_044233875.1 Miltoncostaeaceae bacterium
TGGGAACGCCCGCCGGCGACGTGGTGGGCGTGGGCTGTGGCATCGATGAGCTCGGCCGGCTGGTGGTGCAGGTGGACGGCACCGATGTTGCGCTTGCGAGCGGTGAGGTGACAGGCGTGGACCGCTCTCCCTAGAGTGCGCTCATCACCCCCTTAGGAGGAAATTCATGCGTGGACTGAAGCGCACGGCCGCCGGGCTGGCGGCCATTGCCCTTTCCGCCGGCGTCCTTGCCGGTTGCGGCAGCAGTGGCGACACCGCGAGCAGCGAGGCGACGACGACCGCCGCCGCGCTGACCAAGGCTGAATTCGTCACCCAGGCGAATGCAATCTGCACGAAGATCGAGGCATCCCTCGGCAGCCTGAACGAGCAGGCCGATTCGGAGTCGCTCGCCGACGCGAAGGATGCCCTGGCGAAGGCCAGCGCCGCCGCCGAGGAGGGCGTGGCCGAGATGAAGGCCCTCGTGCCGCCGGCGGACCTGCAGGCCGCCCACGACACGCTGGTGCAGACCAGCAGCGAGTCCATCGCGCTGATGGACAAGTTCGTCAGCACCGCCGAGTCGGCGGAGTCGGGCAACGTGGACACCGCCGGCATTGATGCCAGCATCGAGGAGGCCTTCGCGCTCGCCGAGAAGCAGAGTGCGGCTGCCAAGGAGCTCGGCCTGTCGGATTGCTTCACCGGGGACTCGACGAACGGCACCGACGCCGGCTGATCCAGCCGTCCGGGGTAGAGTCGCCGCCGTGCGTGCGGCGACCTACCACGGGGCGGGACGACTGACGATCGAGGATCGCCCGGACCCCTCTGCGGGTCCGGGCGAGATCGTCATCCGCACGCGTGCGTGCGGCATCTGCGGTACCGACCTCATGGCCTGGTACCAGGACTCCAAGGCCCCTGTGGTGCTTGGGCATGAGCCGGTGGGGGACGTGGTGGCCACCGGGGCCGGGGCCCCCTTTGCGGTGGGCGACCGCGTGTTCGTGCACCACCACGTGCCGTGCCTGGACTGCGACCTGTGCCGCCGTGGGCGCGACACCCTGTGCGATCGCTTCCGCGCCACGCGCATCGACCCGGGCGGGCTGGCGGAGCTCATCCGGGTGCCGGCCGAGAACACCGCGCTCGACGTCCACCACCTCCCCGAGGGCATGACCGACGAGGCGGGCACGCTCATCGAGCCACTCGCCTGCATCCTGCGCGGACAGCGACTGGCGGGCGTGGGGGAGGGCTCCCACGTGGTGATCGTGGGCGCAGGCTCGATGGGGCTGATGGAGGCAGAACTCGCGCCCGTGCTGGGCGCTGCCCGGGTGGTGGTGATCGAGCCGAATGCCGATCGTCGCCCTGCAGCCGAGGCCCTGGGCGCCACCGTGCTTTCGTCATGCGATCCGGACGCCGTGCGCGCGGCCCTGGGCGGACGCCTGGCCGACCAGGTGATCGTGTGCACGCACAACCACGCCGCCATGAACGACGCCCTTCACCTGGCCGGGCCCGCCGGGGTGGTGCAGTACTTCGCGCCCACGCCGCCCGGCGAGATGGTGCCCCTCGACCTCGGGTCGATCTTCTGGCGCGAGGTCGAGTTGCAGAGCACGTATTCCGCCGGCCCGGCCGACATCCGCGACGCCCTGGCCATGCTCGACGACGGTCGCATACGCGCCGAGGGCATCGTCACGCACCACGTGCCGTTCGACGACGTGGAGGAGGCCTTCCGGCTGGCGCGCACGGGCGAGGCCCTGAAGGTCGTCATCGACTTCTGATCGCGGTGGCCTCCGGCGCGCGCTGCCCGGTAGGGTTCGGGGTCCGCGCCCACGGACGGGCGCGCGTCCATGAACACGGTCACGGAGGACCAATGTCCGATCTGCAGCTGCCGGAAGGCGTCGAGATACTCGAGGTCGTCTCGCCCGAGATGGCCGAGATCCTCACCCCGGAGGCGCTGTCGTTCGTAGCCGGCCTCCAGCGCGAGTTCAACGACCGCCGCAGGGAGCTGCTGGCCGCCCGCGCCAAGCGCCAGGGGGCCTTCGAGGCCGGTGAGCGGCCGGACTTCCTTCCCGAGACCAAGCACATCCGCGATGACCCGTCGTGGAAGATCGCCCCGCTTCCCGCCGACCTGCAGGACCGCCGCGTGGAGATCACCGGCCCGGTCGACCGCAAGATGGTGATCAACGCCCTCAACTCCGGCGCCAAGATGTTCATGTCGGACTTCGAGGACTCCAACACCCCGACGTGGCACAACACGATCCTCGGGCAGATCAACCTGCGCGACGCCGTGCGCCGCACCATCACGTTCGAGTCGCCCGAGGGCAAGCAGTACAAGCTGAACGACCAGATCGCCACGCTGCTGGTGCGCCCGCGCGGCTGGCACCTGAACGAGAAGCACGTGAAGGTGGACGGCGAGGTGATGTCGGCCGGCATCTTCGACTTCGGCCTCTTCTTCTTCCACAACGCGAAGGAGCAGCTCAGCCGCGGCACCGGTCCGTACTTCTACCTGCCGAAGATGGAGAGCCACCTCGAGGCGCGCCTCTGGAACGACATCTTCGTGAAGGCGCAGGATGACCTGGGTGTGCCGCAGGGCAGCATCAAGGGCTGCGTGCTCATCGAGACCATCCTCGCGGCCTTCGAGATGGAGGAGATCCTCTACGAGCTGCGCGAGCACTCGGCCGGCCTCAACTGCGGCCGCTGGGACTACATCTTCTCGTGCATCAAGAAGTTCCGCACCGACCCGGACTTCGTGCTGGCGGACCGCGCGCTGGTGACCATGACCAGCCGCTTCATGCGCGCGTACTCGCTGCTGGCCATCAAGACCTGCCACAAGCGCGGCGCTCAGGCCATGGGCGGCATGGCGGCGCAGATCCCGATCAAGAACGACCCCGAGGCCAACGAGGCCGCCATCGCCAAGGTGCGCGCCGACAAGGAGCGGGAGGCCGGCGACGGCCACGACGGCACGTGGGTTGCCCACCCGGGCCTGGTGCCGATCGCCATGGATGCCTTCGACGCCGTGCTGGGCGACAAGCCCAACCAGGTCGACCGCCTGCGCGATGATGTCCACGTGACGGGCGCCGAGCTGCTCGACTTCGAGCCGGAGGGCCCCATCACCGAGGCCGGGCTCCGCACCAACGTGAACGTGGGCATCCAGTACCTGGGCGCCTGGCTGGCGGGCGTGGGCTGCGTGCCCATCAACAACCTCATGGAGGATGCCGCCACCGCCGAGATCTCACGCTCGCAGGTGTGGCAGTGGATCCGCTCGCCCAAGGGCAAGCTGGAGGACGGCCGCGACATCGACGTGGCGCTCTTCCACCAGGTGCTGGGCGAGGAGCTCGCCAAGGTGAAGGAGCAGTTCGGCGACGCCGGACGCTACGAGGAGGGCGCCGAGCTGTTCGGCGAGATCACGGCGTCGGAGGACTTCGTGGACTTCCTCACGCTCCCGGCGTACGAGCGCATTGATTAGGTAGCGGTCCTGCCGGAGGGGGATGGTCCGCTATCCTCCTCCGGCGCCGGGCCTTGCCCGGCAACGTGGTGGGCGTAGCTCAGCTGGTAGAGCTCCTGGTTGTGGTCCAGGCGGTCGTGGGTTCGAGTCCCATCGCTCACCCTGTCTGCTGTTTCGACTCGTGCGGGTGTGGCGGAACCGGTAGACGCGCCAGGTTTAGGTCCTGGTGGGGAAACCCGTGGAGGTTCGAGTCCTCTCACCCGCACTATTCATGACCATTCCGAGATCCGCGAGTACACATGCCCGTAGCCGCTGAAGTCACCCCCCTCGAGGGCGATCAGGTCCGCATTGACGTGACGGTCCCCGAGGACGAGGTGCGCAAGCAGTTCGACCGCACCGTCAAGGAGGCGTCCGCGCGCATGCGCATCCCGGGCTTCCGCCCGGGCAAGGTGCCCGCCAATGTGGTGATCCAGCGCGTGGGGCGCGAGGGGCTGTTTGCGCAGACGGTCGACCGGGCGCTCAACGACTGGTACCGCGATGCCCTCAGCGCCACCGGCATCGACCCGATCGACTCGCCCGAGCTGGACATGGGCGACGCCACCGAGCAGGGCGTGGCCTTCGCCGTGACCGTGCAGGTTCCGCCCACCCCGAAGCTGGGCACCTACAAGGGCCTCGAGGTCATGAAGGAGCCCGCCGACACGCCCGAGGGCGCGGTGGACGAGGAGCTCGACCGAATCCGCGAGCAGGGTGCCCGCCTGGAGGACAAGGACGGGGCCGCGGCGATCGGCGACTTCGTGGTGGCCGACATCGACGGCACGCTCGACGGCGTGGAGGTTCCCGAGGCCATGTCGCGTGACCAGCTCGTGGAGCTCGGCACCGACCGCATCCTCCCCGAGTTCACCACTGCCCTCGACGGCACGAAGGCCGGCGACGAGGTCGCCTTCGACGTCACGTATCCCGAGGATGCCCCGGAGGAGATCCGCGGCAAGACCCTCGCGTATACCGTGAAGGTGCAGAAGGTGCAGGAGAAGGTGCTGCCCGAGATCGACGACGCCCTGGCCGAGTCGGTGGGTTTCGCATCGGCTGCCGAGCTGCGCGAGGAGATCGAGCAGCGCCTGGCCGCAGCCACCGAGAAGGCCGTGACCGAGCGCTACCGCCGCCGGGCCATTGACGCCGCGGTGATGGAGGCCGACATCGAGGTTCCGGCGGTCATGGTGAACCGCCGCGTGGAGGAGATCCTCCACGAGTACTCGCACCAGATGCCGCAGGGCATCACGCTCGACCAGTACTTCGCCATGCAGGGCCAGACCATGGAGGGCGTGCGCGAGGGCCTCAAGGCGGACGCCGAGATGACCATCAAGCGCGAGCTCGTGGTCGAGGCCATCGCAGACGCCGAGGCCATCACCCTCAGCGACGACGAGATCGAGGCGCGCGTGCGCACCGACGCCGCGGACGCCGGGCGCGACGCCGACGAGCTGCTGAAGGCCCTGCGCGATTCCGGTGGCTGGGAGAGCCTGCGCGAGGACCTCCGCGTGGAGCGCGCGGTTGACCTCATCATCGAGTCGGCCACGCCGATCTCGCCGGAGGAGGCCGAGAAGCGCGAGGCCGCAGCGGCGAAGCCGGCGGATGAGAAGCCTGCCGCGGCCAAGCCCGCCGCGAAGAAGCCGGCGGCCAAGAAGCCGGCCGCCGAAAAGAAGCCCGCCGCCGAAAAGAAGCCCGCCGCCGACAAGAAGCCGGCGGCCAAGAAGCCGGCGGCCAAGAAGGCCACTAGCACGAAGGCGGCCTCGACGACCAAGAAGGCTGCAACGTCGAGTGCGAAGGGGTCGGGGACGGCCGCGGCGAAGAAGCCCGCGGCCGCCAAGAAGCCTGCGGCAAAGAAGAAGCCCGACGCCGAGTAGGTCGCGGGCCCCGGCTCCCCACGCGCACGAAGGCAGGAGATGTCCGAGACCACCAACGACACCGGCGAACAGCTGCTGTGCAGTTTCTGCGGCAAGTCGCAGCGCCAGGTCAAGAAGCTCATCGCCGGACCCGGCGTCTACATCTGCGATGAGTGCATCGATCTCTGCAACGAGATCATCGATGAGGAGGCCGTGCAGGCCCCAACGGCCCTCGAGGCCGAGACCCTTCCGCGTCCGCGCGAGATCTATGGGGTCCTGAACGACTACGTGGTGGGGCAGGAGGAGGCCAAGCGCACTCTCTCCGTGGCCGTCTACAACCACTACAAGCGCATCCAGATGATGCAGGCCGGGGACTCCGACGTGGAGCTCCACAAGAGCAACATCCTGCTGCTCGGCCCCACGGGCTGCGGCAAGACGCTGCTGGCCCAGACGCTGGCGCGCATCCTCAACGTGCCCTTCGCCATCGCCGACGCCACGGCCCTCACCGAGGCCGGCTACGTGGGCGAGGACGTCGAGAACATCCTGCTCAAGCTCATCCAGGCCGCCGACTTCGACATCAAGCGTGCCGAGACCGGCATCATCTACATCGACGAGGTCGACAAGATCGCCCGCAAGAGCGACAACCCGTCGATCACCCGCGATGTCTCGGGCGAGGGCGTGCAGCAGGCGCTGCTGAAGATCCTCGAGGGCACGGTGGCGTCGGTGCCCCCGCAGGGCGGGCGCAAGCACCCGCACCAGGAATTCCTCACCATCGACACCACGAACATCCTGTTCATCTGCGGCGGGGCCTTCGCCGGCCTCGACAAGGTCATCGACCGCCGCGTGGGCAAGAAGGGCATGGGCTTCGCCGCCAACCTGCGCGAGGCCACCGCGCAGGTCGACCCGCATGACGTGTTCTCGGAGTCGCTGCCGGAGGACCTCGTGCAGTTCGGCCTCATCCCCGAGTTCATCGGCCGCCTGCCGGTGGTCACTGCCGTGCACCAGCTCACGCGCGACGACCTGGTCACCATCCTCACCGAGCCCAAGAACGCGCTCACCAGGCAGTACCGGCGCTTCTTCACATATGACGACGCCGAGCTGGTGTTCAGCGAGGACTCGCTCTACGCCATCGCCGATCGCGCGCTCGAGCGCGAGACCGGCGCCCGCGGCCTTCGCAGCATCATCGAGGCCGCGCTGCTCGACGTGATGTTCGAGCTGCCGTCGCGCGACGACGTGCGCAAGTGCGTGGTGACCCGCGAGACCATCGACAAGGGCCTTCCGCCCACGCTGGTGACCGAGGCATCGCAGAGCAACATCGACGAGGAGCAGCCGCCCCTCGCCGAGGCCGGGGAGTCGGCGTAGCCGCCGAGCCCGCAGGCGACTGGCCGGCACGCCTCGACCCGCAGGAGGTCGAGGCGCGCTGGGTGGCTGCCTGGGATGAGTCGGGGCGCCTGCGGGGCGACCCCTCCAGCCCGCGCGCGCCGTATGTGATCGCCGTGCCGCCGCCCAACGTGACGGGCGCGCTGCACATGGGCCACGCCCTCAACGGCACCATCCAGGACGTGCTCATCCGCCGCCACCGCATGGCGGGGTA
>JBIIJJ010000077.1:0-6866 GCA_044233875.1 Miltoncostaeaceae bacterium
GCGTGATGACCGTCCACGTGCCGCGTTGCGCGGGTGCCGAGCACGTGAACGCGCCCGACGACGCCTGCACCCGGCAGCGCCCGGCCGTGCGCACGCCCGTGTTGCCCCTGAGCGCCAGCGACTGCACGACGCGCGTGGTGCCCCGCGGCGCGGTGCCCCGCGTGCGCACTCCGGCAGGCACCACCCTCACGGCCACCCTGGCCAGCGCGGGTGCCCTGCGCACGGTCACGACACCCCCCGGCAGCGCCACGCCGGGCGCGATGGCGCCTGCCCCTGAGCCCGCGGAGCCCGGCCCGCTACCCGAACCGCCCGATCCGCCGCCCGGATTCGTCGCGCCGCCGTCGCCCGGGCCCGGGCTGGGGGAGGTGCACGGGTCGACGAGCTCCGGGGGCCTGCCGCCCGGCGTGGCGAACGCCGCGCCCACCCACAGGCATTTGGCGGGTGTCGCCATGGCCCACTGGCCGCCCACCGCACACGCCGAGATGATCGTGCCGGCACAGCTGGGCGTCACCACGCACGTCGGGTTGGTGCCCTGGCGGACGCATTCACCGCGCCACCCGAGGAACTCGGTGTCGCTCCCGTCCCGCGTGGCAGTCAACGTGATCTGGTAGTCGGTCGTCTCCCAGATGAATGAGGTCTCGCGCAGTCTCAATGACCCGACTGTCATCTCTCCCGGGCCGGCGACCACCAGGTTGATCGATGCGGGAGGCCGCGCGGCCTGCGCCATCTGCGCCGTGGTGATCACCAGCGCGATGGCGGCCATGAATGCCAGAACGATTCTCATCGGGCGGTGTATCCCGTGCGGCTTGGAGATTGGGGAAGGGGGCACTCGCGTTGCTCCTGGTCGGCCGGCGCCATCGTAGCGGCGGTCAGTCGTAGGGCCCGCCGCCGAGTTCCCGCGCGCTCTGCGACTCGAGCCACTGGGTGATGACCCTGGATGTCGGGCGGCCCAGGGGCTGCGCGGCATCGAGGGCCCGCGGTGAACCCAGCACCCATTCACCGTCGCGGCGCACCACCTCGGTCACCACCTCGGCACGGTCCGCGGCCAGCGCGGGTGCACCGAACCCGAACACCTTCTCGGCTGCCGTGACCGCCGTCAGGCGCCCGCGGGCCTCCACGTGCACGCGGTGGTCGGCACGGGCCATCTCGCCCTCGTGAGCCGACAGCGCGTGGTCGATCTCGCGGGCGCGGCCATCGTCGAAGGTGGTGACGGTGGTGGGGAAGGGCAGGTCACCCCATATGGCCCACATCCACCAGGGGGGAGCCTCGTCGCGCGCCGCGAGCACCTCGCGTACGGCACGGCCGGTGAGCTCGTGGGCGTGATGCACGTCGTGCGGTGAGGGTCCCACGATGAGGTCGGGCGGCTCCGCGCCGTCGAGCACCATGCCCACCTGCCAGCGCACGCGCTCCTCGGCGGCATGGCGGTCGTCGGTGGCCGACATCGCGATGGGGGGCTCGGTCACCGACAGTGCGAACCCCGCGCGCCTGCAGGCCTCCTCCACCTCGGTGCGCCGCCGCTCGTGATCGGCGGGACGCCCGAGCGAGAGGGCGAGATTCGTGACCTCGTGGCCGGCATCGCGGAGGGCCATGAGGGTGGCCGGTGCCCCGACCAGTTCGTCATCGGGGTGCGGCGATACGTGCAGGACCCTCATCGGGCGAGCGTGTCAGGAACGAAGGGCGGCTGCCCGCCGAGCGGTCAGCCGCGACGCGAGGTGCGGTCGTACGCGCCCGCCCATGCCGGTGCATCCGGATCGAGCCCGGCCATCAGGGCGAAGTCGATCGCCAGCGCGAGCAACTCGGGCAGCGCCATGATCGGTGCGAGCCGGGCATCAGCCGCCGGCGCGGCCGTGACGGCGACCACGTCGGCGCCCCCCTCGGCAAGCACGCCCATGGCCTCGTCGAGCAGCGGATCGGGGTGCACGCCCGGTATCGCCACGGCGAGGTCGCCGGGCACGGTGGCGAACCGGCCCGTGGTGGCGCCCTCGCGGGTCTCGTAGCCGTCCACCGGCAGGATCGACACCTCGCGCAGGCAGAGGGCCGCGTGCAGCGCCGCGGGCCACGCGGGGCCTGTCCCCACGCACACCCCGGCGTGCGGCCGCCCGCCCTGGCGCGGGGGCAGGGCGGCGGCGGAATTCACCCGGGGTGCGAGCAGGTCGCCGGCGCTTGCGGCTGCGGCCTCAAGGGATGCATCGCCGCTCATGCGGGCCAGCACCGAGAGGCCCGCGGCCAGTGCCCCTGCGTAGCCCTGGGTGTGGGTGCGTGCGCGCAGGGTGTCCACGCGCACCAGCGCCCGGGCCTCAGCCGCCTTGCCGATGGTGGATCCCTCGGTGGCCGTGATTGCGGCGATGGGCCGGGGGGCGCCGGCGTCGATGGCCTCGATCACGTCGCGGAACTCGCCGGAACTCGACAGTGCGAGCAGCCGGTCGCCCTTCCGCCACGGGAAGGCGCCACGGGCCACGAGGCCGCCGGGCACGGCCAGCACCTCCACGGGTGGATCGGGCACGCCCAGCCATGCCAGCCACAGGGCCAGCGACACGTGCCACTGCGCGCCATTGCCCGTGACGATTACGCGGCGCACTCCCGGCGCGGTGAGCAGCGCGGCGACGTCATCGAAGCCGTCGGCCAGGGCGGTGGTGGCACGCAGCGTGCCGGGGGTCAGGGCGAGGTCGGCCCAAAGCCCTGTCGCGGTGCGATCGGTGGCATGCATGCGCCAAGCGTAATGGCGGGTTACCCGTTGATACCGTGATCGGCATGGCCGACGACCCCGGGGCAGACGAGCAGCCGCGCTGCCCCACCTGCGGGGAGCGCGATTCCGAGGACATCGGTGAGGATGTCCGGCGCTGCCGCAACTGCACCTACGTATGGATCCCCATCGCCCCGGAGGGCGAGGGGCGCTAGGACGCCAGCAGGTCGCGCACGCCCGACGGACCGGCCCTGAGCAGCGACGCGGCCTTTCGGGCCGCCCCCGCACGCTCGAGCATGTCGCGGGCCGTCATGTCGTCATGCGCCATCACGGCCGCCGCTGCATCGCGGTCTGCCTGGATGGCGATCATGTCGAGCCGCTCCGCCATGCGCTCGTTGCGCCCCATGCGGGTGCGCGGGCGACGGCGGGTGGCCGTTGACGTGATCTTCTCCGGAACCACCTCTGGAGTGCTGACGAGGGTGAGCTGCGTGGCCCGGCCTGCCTGCGTGGTGTTAAGTGGAGAACTCATGTTCGTAAGGCTAGCGATGGCCTCGGACGTCCCGATCCGCGAAATCCCCTGAAAAGCCCATTCCCATGGGCTTCTTGCGAAAAGCGCCCACGTTCCAACGTGACACCTTTGTCGGCGCTTAACATGACGTCCCATGGGAATGGGCCATTCGCACGGGCACGAGCACCTCGGCTCGCGTGGTTCCCCGCGCCGGGTGGCCCTGGTGTCGGTGGGCGCAGCCGCGCTGCTCATCGCCATCAAGCTCGCCACGGGCCTCGCCACCGGCAGCCTGGCCTTCATCTCCGAGGCCATCCATTCGGGCACCGACATGGTGGCGGCCCTGCTCGCCCTGTTCGCCGTGGGGGTGGCCGCGCGCCCTGCGGACCGCACGCACCCCTACGGCCACGGCAAGGCCGAGCACCTCTCGGCGCTGGCCGAGGGTGCCGTGCTGGTGGCCGTGAGCCTGTGGATCGCCTTCGTGGCGATCAGCCGCCTGGTGCAGGGCGGGTCGGAGGTGAACGCCACGTGGTGGGCCATCGGCGTGGCGCTGCTCATCATGGCCATCGATGTCGGCCGCACCGTCGCGCTCACCCGCGCCGCCAAGAGGTTCAACAGCGCCGCGCTCAAGGGCAGCGCGCTGCACTTCGCCAGTGACCTCGCCGGTACCGCCGCGGTGCTCATCGGCCTGCTCCTGGTGCGTGCGGGCCTGCCGTGGGCGGATGCCGCCGCCGCCCTGCTGGTGTCGGTGCTGGTGCTCGTGGCCGCAGGTCGGCTGATGCGCGAGAACGTCGACGTGCTGATGGACAAGGTGCCCCATGAGGACGAGGCCGCCGTGCGGGCGGCCGTGCAGTCGCTGGGCCCCGCGGTGGAGCTGCGCCGCCTGCGCATGCGCTCCGCCGCCGGCCGCGCGTTTGCCGACGTGGTGATCGGCGTGCCGCCCGGCGAGGCCGTGGGGCGCGGGCACGCGCTGGCCGACGAGGTGGAGGACGCCATCGAGGCGGCCGTGCCGGGAGCCGACGTGGTGGTCCATGTGGAGCGCCGCGAGGGTGAGGAGGAGGAGATGGCCGAGCATGTGCTCGCGGTGGCGCATGAGGTTCCGCGCGTGCGGGAGATCCACAACGTGCGCATCCTCGACCTCGAGGGCGGACGCGAGGCCTCGCTGCACCTGAAGTTGCCGGCCGACACCGGCCTGAGCGATGCCGATGCGGTGGCGCGCGAGGTGGAGCGTGCCGTAATCGCCGGCGTGCCCGGCATCGAGCGCGTGCACTGCCACGTGGAGCCGCTGGGTGGCCGCGACGCAGCCGAGGAGCTTCCCGACGATGCCGCAGCCGAGCGCGCGGTGCGCGAGATCGCCCTGGCCCAGAGCGGACGGGCTCCCCACGACGTGCGGCTGGTGCGCACGGGGGAGGGCACGGTGGCGTACGTGACGCTCTCGCTGGGCGATGCCACGCTCGCCGACGCACACGACACGGGTGGCCGGGTGCGGCGGGCGGTGCGGGACGGCGTGCCCGGGGTGGTGGACGCCTTCGTGCAGTCGCGCCCGTAGGGGCGTCGCGCTACGGCCCCGGGGGGCGTGGCACGTCGCCGGGGGCGCGGTGCAGCCATCCGCCGTTCGCCCGCAGCCAGTCCGACTCCACGCGGTGGTCCGGCCGCAGGTCGCTCACCAGGCCCCAGAACGCGGGCGAGTGGTCAAGGTGCACCAGGTGCGCGAGCTCATGCACCACCACGTACTCGGCCACGCGCGCCGGGGCCATCATGAGCCGCCAGCTGAATGACACCGCGCCGCTCGACGAGCACGAGCCCCAGCGCGTGCGCGGGTCGCGGATTCCGATGGACGCCGGCTGCACCCCGAGCGCCTGCCCCAGGGCGTCGCACTGAACGGCGAACCACTCGCGCGCCACCCGTCGGTAACCGCGTTCCACCAGGTCGCGCACCTGCCCGGCATCGGGGGTGGCCACCACGATGCGGCCCTCGTCGGGACGGAACGACACCGACGCCCGCCCCGCATGGCGCACCCCCAGCTCCACCTCGCCATCGAGGAAGGGCAGCGGCATGCCATCGGCCAGCGGCGCGGGCCGGGCGGGCAGCAGCAGGTCGGAGTGCCGCAGCAGCCAGCGCTCCTTGGACGCCACCGCGCGGTCCACCTCGGCCTGCGGAAGGCGCGTGGGCGCCGATACCCTGAGCCCCTCGGGCGTGAAGGTCATGCGCACGTGGCGCGAACGCGCGTTGCGCACCAGCGTGTAGGGGACGGCACGGCCGCCGAGTACGACTTCCGGCATGCCCCGATGGTCGCGCATGCGCCGGACGGACGGGGGTGCCGCAGGTCGTGCGCGTCCTGCTATGGTGCCCCGGCTCTATAGAGCACACGTCAACCGGGCGCGCAGCGCCCCGATCTTCAGGAGGGGCTCGCCTGACGACGCCCGTAGCCCGTGCCACCTAGGCGCGGTCCAGACACCCGGCCGCCCGCAGGGCCGTCGACCCGCATCAACGACGCCATTCGCGTCGACACGATCCGGCTCATCGACGAGCAGGGCGAGAACCGCGGTGAGATGCGCACGCAAGAGGCCCTGGACATCGCCATCGGACTCAACCTCGACCTCGTCGAGGTGGCCCCTGAGGGCCGTCCGCCGGTTTGCCGCATCATGGATTACGGCAAGTGGCGCTACGAGCAGGAGCAGAAGGCAAAGCAGGCGCGAAAGCACCAGAGCACGATCACCATCAAGGAGATCAAGTTCCGGCCGAAGATCGACCCTCACGACTACGAGACCAAGAAGGGTCACGTCCTGCGCTTCCTGAAGCACAAGGACAAGGTCAAGGTCACGATCATGTTCAGGGGTCGGGAGCTCATGCACCCGGAGCGCGGGGAGGCGATCCTCCTCCAGCTCGCCGAAGAGGTGCAGGACCTGGCAATCATCGAGAGTCGCCCGAACCTCGATGGCCGCAACATGATCATGATGCTCGCGCCGCTGAAGGACGTAACGCCCAGCAAGAAGGACAAGGCCGAGGACGCGGCACCTGCAGAGCCCGCCGTCGCCGAGGCCCCCGAAGAGACCTCCTCCTAGGAAGCACGGAATTCCCTGACATGCCCAAGATGAAGACCAACAAGTCGGCCTCGAAGCGCTTCCGCGTCACGCGGAAGGGCAAGATCATGTACGTGCACTCGGGGCTGCGGCACAACCTCGAGCACATGTCGGGCAAGCAGCAGCGGGCCATCAAGCGCCCGTCGTCCATTGCCGAGGTCGACCGCCCGGCCATCCTGCGACTGCTGGGGAGGCGTTAGCCAATGGCACGCGTCAAGCGATCCGTCAACGCCCGCAAGAAGCGGCGCAAGGTCCTGGGCCAGGCCAAGGGCTACTGGGGAACCAAGCACACCTCGTACCGTCGCGCGAAGGAGCAGGTGCAGCGCTCGGGCAATTACGCCTACCGCGACCGCCGCGCCCGCAAGCGTGACTTCCGCCGTCTCTGGATCGCGCGCATCAACGCCGCGGCCCGCCTGAACGGCCTCACCTACGGCGAGTTCATGCACGGCCTTTCGCTGGCCGGCGTGGAGCTCGACCGCAAGATGCTGGCCGACCTCGCGGTGAACGAGCCGGAGCACTTCGCCGCCCTGTGCGCGCGGGCCGCTGACGCCCGCGCGGCCGCCTGACCGAAGGCACCGGGCCCGCAAGACGAGAC
>JBIIJJ010000078.1:0-6840 GCA_044233875.1 Miltoncostaeaceae bacterium
AAGGGCGAGTAGCCCCCTAGGCCTCCGCCCGGCGTGCGATGGTCACCAGCTGGGCACCCGAGCCCGTGGCCCGGGCTGCAGCGGCCACCGGCACCATCAGCGCCGCGAGCGCCCGGCCGGCGAGGCCGCGCCGCGGATTCACCTGTGGGTCGAGCCCCGGCGCGAGCGAATAGGCGATGCCCGACGGGTACCCCCACCCCCCGCGCGTGCCGATCTCCGCCACCGAGAAGCCCGCGGCGCCCAGCACCAGCCGCAGCGACTCCTCATCGAGGTGCCACCGGTGGCGCGATGGCTCCCATCCGTGCCAGCGCGGCCCGAAGGCCCGGGCCTCGGCGGAGTCGCGATTGGGCACCGCGATGCTCAGCAGCCCGCCGGGCATCAGGGCGCCGCCCACCGTGCGAAGGCCGGCATCGAGGTCGTGCAGGTGCTCGAGCACGTGCCACATCACCGCCGCATGCGCCGTGCGCCCGGCCATGACATCGGGGAGGTCCTCCACCCCGGCGCGCACCAGCTCCATTCGCCGCTGCACCTCGAGCGGCAGCGACGACATCATCGCGTGGGCACGCATCTCCTCCACGGCGTCCGGCTCGATGGCCACGACGCGAAGCCCCCGCTCGGCCAGCACCCGCGCCCGGAGCCCCGACCCCGCGCCCACGTCGACCACCAGCGCCCCCCTGGGCAGGCGCCGCACCAGGTGCCCCAGCCCCGCCGACACGATGCGAGCCGCCACAACGGCCTCCACCTCCCCACCGGGCGCCGCAGCGGGGGCAGCAGCCTCGCCATCGGGTGGCGGCTCGGTGAAGCCCACGCCGCACAGGCGCGACACGCACAGCCAGATGGAGGTGGCCGGGCCCAGCGCGCGGTCGGCGGGGTCGAGGAGGAACCGCGCGGGGGCACCGCAGCGGGGGCAGGAAGTCGCATCGGTCATCACGGTGACGATAACGGCTCCCCATCATCCGACGGCCCATGGAGGCAGCAGCACGGTCGGGGTCGGGGGGCGTGGACGCGTCGGCCGGTGCGGTCTCGGGGTGGCGGGGCGTCGTGGCCTCGTGGGCGTGGCCGCCGGTGCCAGCGGGGCCTGGATGAGCTGCAGGATCGCCGGCAACGGACGAACGGGAGCGCGACGGCCCAGGCTGGTGGACCCCACGGCCACGAGGGCAAGGAATACCAGGACCACCACGATCACGATGCCCACGTACTCCGCCGTGGTGGATCCGCGCTGATTCACGAGCCCATCACCACGCCCACCTGCGCGACGAGCTCGATGAGCATGACCCCGATGATCAGCAGCATGGCCCCCGGCACCATCACCAGGGCCACCACCAGCTGGATGCGGGGCGCGGCGCGGGCGGCGCTGTCGCGGGCGCGCTGGCGCCGTGCGGCCCTGAGGGCGTCCGCCTGCCCTGCAAGTGCCGTGGCAAGAGGGGTGCCCAGCTCCTCGGCCTGCAGCAGCGAGGCCACCAATCGACCAACGTCCTCGGCACCGGTGCGGTCTGCCAGCGCGCGGTAGGCAAGGCGCCGGGGAGTTCCGAGGGATTGATCGGCGAGAGTGGCCCGCACCTCATGACCAAGGGGCCCGCCGAGTCGGTCGGCGGCCAGGGCAAGGGCGGGGTCCAGTGCCATGCCGGCCTCCACGCAGATGACCATGAGGTCGAGAAGGTCGGGCAGGGCGTTGACGATCGCAGTCCTGCGCGCCCGGGCCTGGCGCAACACGGCGCGGTCGGGGGACATGCGGCCGATCCACGCGGCGAGGGGCGCGAGGGCCAGGAGGGGTAGTGCCAGCAGGCCAAGCGTGCCGCCCACCAGCAGGCCGGCCACGGCTCCGCCCGCGCGGGCCCTGCACACCATCGGGCCTGCGATGCCCGGTGCCAGACCTGCCGCCACGAGCCGGGTCGGGTCGGCCGAGCCCCCGAGGCCCTCCCGGATCACGCGGGGCACGGGCAGGGCGGCGAGGCCACGCACCACACCGGGGATGCCCGGGGTGCTCGTGGCACTCGTCGGTTGCCGGCGCCGCCTCTGGGCCAGCCCGAGCACGCCGCAGACAAGCGCGGCCACCGCCACGAGAACGGCCGGTGATGGGGTCATGGCGCGATGGCGGCCATGCGCCTGATGATCACGATGCCGAGTACCTGCATGGCCACGGAGACCGCCAGCACGCCAACCCCCAGCGGTGATGACGCCGTGCGCGCGATGAGGCCGGGGGCTGCCGCCTCGGCGAGAACAGCGCCCATCACGGGCAGCGCGGCCACCATCCATGCTGTTGCGCGAGCCTGGGCGGTGGCCCCTCGGAGCTCACGGGCAAGACGTCCTCTCTCCTCGAGTCGCGCCGACATGTCTCGGAGGGCGCGCGCGAGGTCACCACCAGTTCGCCTTTGCACGAGGATCGCCGTAACCAGCAGGCCCAGGTCGGGGTCGGGCATGCGCGCGGCGAGCCCGGCGAGCGCATCGTCCACGCGGGCCCCCAACTCCATCTCACCGGCGGCAGCCCGAAGCTCTGCGCCCAGGGGATCAGGGGTATCTCGCGCTGCACGCACGATTGCCTGGCGCAGCGAGAGCCCGGCGGCCACCGCGCCGGCGAGCATCTGGGCGACTGCCGGCATGGCGTCGCCCACGCGCCTGAGGTGTCGCCGGTCAGCCGCCGCCAACACGGTGCGCAGGCCCACCACGGGTACGAGCAGGCCTGCGCACGCGATCACGGGCTGGCGCAGCACCAGCAGCAGGAGCGCTGCCGTGACGACGCCCGCGAGCAGCGCCCCGGCCATGAGGGCGTCCGGGCGCACACCGATTCCGCTGCGATCAACACGCGCCGTGAACGTGCTCCAACCCGGCACGCGTGACCATGGCAGCGATGCCGCGGTGCCAGCCCCGCTGCGCACGACGGCGGCCCCCCGTGCCCGGTAGGCCGACCGCGCGCCCGCCACCAGCGCGAGAGCCGAAGCCGATGCCAGGACCGGGCCCACCATGGAGGTCATGGGTGTGCCGCCCGGGCGGCCTCACCCTGCAACCGCGACAGCCACGCCGACGCATGAGGCGACCACACGAATCCCCCGCCCGCCTCCGGCTTCCACCGGCACAGCCGACGCACGTCGGGCCCATCGGGCCCACGAACCACCTCCGCCACCTCCACCGTGCGACGCGTACCCGAGGCATCACGAGCCTGGTGGACCACGAGATCCACCGCACTCGCCACCTGGTCGGCCACTGCGCGCCACGGCAGCTCGAGGTCACCCATGAGGGCCAGGGTGACGAGCCGCCGCATGGCCTCGCCGGGCGAGCTCGCATGCAGGGTGGACAAGGAGCCCTCATGCCCCGTTGTGAGGGCGCTGATCATGTCGAGCGCCTCACCGCCACGCACCTCGCCAACGATGATGCGATCCGGGCGCATGCGAAGCGCATTGCGCACCAGGGCGCGAATGGGCACCGCACCGCGACCCTCGACGCCCGCAGGTCTCGACTCCAGGCGCACGACATGCCGGAGCGGCAGCCGCAGCTCTGCGGCGTCCTCGATGGTGATGACCCGCTCGGCATCACCAATGGCCGCGCACAGTGCCGCGAGCGTGGTGGTCTTGCCGCTGCCGGTACCGCCGGTCACGAGGATGTTGCACCTGGCCTCGACCGCCGCCCGGAGGGCGTCGAGCATGGCCTGCGACATCGCGCCGAGGCGCACCAGGTCGTCGCCCCGCAGCCTCTCCGCGGGGAAACGGCGCACGGTGAGCACCGGTCCATCGATGCTGAGCGGGGGCACGACGGCATTCACCCGGGATCCATCTGAGAGGCGGGCATCCACCATGGGGCTCGCCTCGTCGAGGCGCCGCCCGATGGGCGCGAGGATGCGGTCGATCACATGCAGCAGGTGATCGGCGTCTGCGAAGCGGGCGTCCACGGCCTCGATGCGGCCGGAGCGCTCCACCCACACGTGCCCGGGCCCGTTCACCATGATCTCGCTCACGTCCGGGTCGCGGAGCAGCGGCTCCAGGGGTCCAAGGCCCAGCGTGGCGTCGGCCACGGCGGTGATGACGGCCAGTCGATCGCCGGCCGCGAGTATGTGCCGGCCTGTATCGAGGGCATCCTCGGCCAGCGCGGCCACCGCCTCACGCGTGGCCGACCCGGGCTGGATGAGTCCAGCCTGCACGATCGACGCCCGGATGCGCTCGACCAGTTCGGGATCGGGCATCGCCTGATCGCCCATCACAACGTCTCCACCAGCGGCAGGAGCGAGCGGGCAAGCCCGCGACCGCGCGGCGCCCGGGCAGCGGCAACATCACGCGCCGCGCGGTCGTCACGGCCCAGGACAATCGCATCAGGCCACCCGAGCGCCCGCAGCAGCACGCGCTCGGGCACCTGCTCGCCGGCGACCCACCGAGCCATGGCCCCGGACACCCGGGGGCCATCGAGGTGAGATGCCCATGCCCCACCCCGGGCCGCGCCGTGCATGGTGCACGGCACCAGGGCCACCACAATGCCCGCGCGAGCCATGAGGGCCGCGGCGAGCGCGGAGTCGCCACGGCCGCAATCGGCCACCCAGCACGCGCGCGACGCCGCGTGGGCCGCCACCGCCTCGCACGGCACGGGGTCATGCGCCACTGGCGACGACGCCGATGAGCAGCCTGCCATGAGGTCGACCCCGCACGCATGCCGGTGGACGAGATGCGCCACGTGATCGGCGCCCACCTCGTGGCCGAGAGCACGGAGGTCGTCGAGCCCGCGTGCAGCGTCGAGGCTCCACATCGATGCCGGGCCGCCACCATGCAGGTCGGCGTCCACGAGCAACGGGTTCACGCCCCGATCGGCAAGAAGCAGGGCAAGGGCGCACGCGGTGGTCGTGACGCCGCATCCCCCGGCCGCTCCGATGACCACCATGCCGCTCATGGCTCCTCCGCCGGCCGCGCCACCACGCGCACCTCACGGGCGAAGTCGAGGGCCCGCGCCACCTCCAGGGCATCGGCAGACACCAGGCGCAGCACGATGGCGTCGCCGCTGATGTCGCCATCGGCACCATCGGCCCGCATCACCGACAGCACCTCGGCATCGGACACCACCACCCTCGTGCGGCCCGCCAGGCCCTCCCCATCTGATGCGATCACGTCAACCCGCGCACCGGGAGGCGGTGCAGCCGCTGCCGCGCCCGCCGCACGCAGCGGAACCGGTACCGCGCGCTCACCCGCGGCGAGCGGGGCCGGACCGATGCGCGGGTCTCCGCCCAATGCGGCCTGGGTGATCGGCTCACCGGCGCCCACGGCAGATGCAAGCCGACGCCCGCGCGCGGCATCCGGGGATTCGATGAGACCCGCAAGAGGAATGTCGATCGGCACCTCCGCAGTGGCCAGGAGGTTGTCGGCCGTTTCGTCGAGGAGGGTCCCCGCGGCGATGGGCCGGGCCGCCACGAGCACCCGCTGCATCGCGATATCCGAACCGCCCATGCCGGTCGCGAGCATGAACGCGCCGGCGGCAAGAGCGACTGCCAGCACGAACCACGCGCCCGGTCGGCCGATGCGGGGCAGCCTCATGTCGGGGCACCCCTGTATCCGCATGCGGGGCACGGCAGCGACTCGATGCCGCCGGCATCGCACCAGTCGCACGAATGCCATGCGCAATCGCACCATCGAGCCAGGGAGTCACCGGCCATTGCGGGCACACGGGCCTCCCCCGGGCCCCACTCCCGGGTGGGGAGGCTCTCGGGAGCCATCGATGCCAGCCCCACTGCCACCTGCGCCCGCCGCGAGAGGTCTGCAGATGGCGTGCTGCGCGCCCACGCGGTGATGAGAGCCACGGCCCAGGCCGCCATGGGAAGCTCACCCGGGAGCCAGAGCATCTCCCGGCCCAGCACGATCGACAGCGCGGGCATGGGCGCGAGGGCGGGCTCGCACCACGGGGGGCGGGCGAGCACGAGCGCACCCACCCCGGCCGCGTCGAGCACCTCTATGACGTCCTCTGCATCAAGCCGGTGCTGGCGCCTGCGCAGTGGGGGCACCACATGAACCCCTGGGTGGGCCGCCACGCCCGCCTCAGCTGCCACCGCGCCATCCACCACCAGCGCGCGGGGCGCCGGCTCATGCATCGTCAGCCACCATGCGGTAGCCGAGGCCCCATACGTTCACGATGTAGCGACGCCCGCCCGAGGCCACCGCCAACTTGCGCCTGAGGCGCGATGCGTGGCTGTCGACGGTGCGGGTACGCCCCATCGACTTGTAGCCCCAGACGTCACGCAGGAGCTCCTGCTTGCTCACCACCCGCCGCGGGTCCCGCGCCAGGGCCGTGAGCAGCCCCAGCTCCTTGGCTGAAAGCAGGATGGGGTCTCCCCCGATGGTCACGCGCCTCGCCCGGCGGTCGATGACGATGTCGTCCACCCGCAGCAGGCCCGCCGACCACTCGCCGTTGGCACGCCTGATCAGGGCCTTGAGACGGGCGAGCAGCTCGACGTAGGCGAAGGGCGTGCCCACCACCTCATCCGCGCCGCGCTCGAGGGCCCGGACAACCCGATGCGGCTCGCAGGCCCCGCTCACCCCGAGCACCGGGATGGCGGCATCCCAGGGGTCCTCCGGGCCGCCCTCCCTCACGATTCCGACGGCCTCGAGCCCGCCGGACGAAGGCATGTCGAGGTCCACGATGACAGCCGAGGGGCATGCCGTGGCCAGCATTCCCCGCGCCTCATCGGGGTCGGCAGCGAGCACCACGTCGAAGCGGTCTGCCTCGAGGTCCGCTGCGAGGCTTCCCGACGCAGGGCGCGGGCCGACCAGCAGCACCGACCGATGAAGCGCGTGGGTTGTCATGGGGAGCTCCGATCGTGAGCGGGGGCCGTGTGCCCCCGGTGACCGGATAACGCGCGGGTACGCCACATGC
>JBIIJJ010000079.1:0-6674 GCA_044233875.1 Miltoncostaeaceae bacterium
GTGCTCACGCCGCTGGAGGCCACCAAGAAGGCCGACATGGTGATGATCCTCGTGCCCGACGAGATCATGGGCGACGTCTACGCCGCCGAGGTCGCCGAGGGGCTCGAGCCCGGCAACATGCTGCTGTTCGCCCACGGCTTCGCCATCCACTTCAAGCAGATCACCCCGCCCGAGGGCGTGGACGTCGCAATGGCCGCTCCCAAGGGACCCGGCCACCTGGTGCGCCGCCAGTACACCGAGGGCAAGGGCGTCCCAGGCCTCATGGCCGTCGAGGTCGACGCAACGGGCAACGCCGAGGCCCTCACGCGCGCCTACTGCAAGGGCATCGGCTGCACCCGCGCCGGCGTGATCCCCACCACCTTCCGCGATGAGTGCGAGAGCGACCTCTTCGGTGAGCAGGTGGTGCTGTGCGGCGGGCTCACCGAGCTCGTGCGCGCCGGCTTCGACACCCTTACCGAGGCCGGCTACCCGCCGGAGCTCGCGTACTTCGAGTGCCTGCACGAGGTCAAGCTGATCGTGGACCTCATGTACGAGAAGGGCATCGCCGGCATGCGGTACTCCATCTCCAACACGGCGGAGTACGGGGACCTCTCGCGCGGCAAGCGCATCATCACCGATGACACCCGCGCCGAGATGCGCAAGATCCTTTCCGAGATCCAGAGCGGTGAGTTCGCCGAGGAGTGGATCGCCGAGTACAAGGCGGGCCTCCCGAACTTCAACGCCACCGCGGAGGAGCAGGCCAGGCACCCCATCGAGGTGACCGGCAAGAAGCTCCGCGGAATGATGGACTGGATCGACACCGAGTTCTGAGCCCGACCCCGGAGCTGAGCCGCATATGAGTGACCGTCCGCGCATCCTCGTCACGGAGAAGATCGCGGAGGGGGGCATTGACGTGCTCCGCTCCGTCGGCGATGTCGATGTCGAACTCGACTGGTCGGCCGGGGAACTTGCCGAGCGCATCGCCCCGTACGACGCGCTGGTGGTGCGCAGCGCCACCAAGGTGACCGCCGACCTCATCGCGGCCGCGCCGCGGCTGAGGGTGGTGGGCCGTGCCGGCACGGGGGTGGACAACGTGGACGTGCCCGCGGCCACCGAGCGGGGCATCATCGTGGTGAACGCCGCGGGCTCCAACGCGGTATCCGCGGCCGAGCACGCGGTGGCCCTCATGCTGGCCCAGGCTCGCAACATCCCCCAGGCGCACATGGCGCTGGTGGACGGCCGCTGGGAGCGGTCCAAGTTCGGCGGCATCGAGGTGACGGGCAAGACCCTCGGGGTCATCGGATTCGGGAACATCGGCCAGCTCGTCGCGGAGCGCGCCCTTGGCCTTGGGATGCGCGTGGTGGCGTACGACCCATTCGTGGCCGACGCCCGCTACCGCGAGATGGGCGTGGAGAAGATGGACTCCCTCGACGAGCTCTATCCCGAGTGCGATTTCATCACCCTGCACGTGGCGTCAACGCCGGAGACCCGCGGCTTCATCGACTCGGCCGCCATCGCCCGCATGCGCGACGGCGTGCGCATCATCAACGACGCCCGCGGCGACCTCATCGTGGCCGACGACCTGGTGGCGGCGGTGAGCTCGGGCAAGGTCGCCGGCGCGGCGATCGACGTGTTCATCGAGGAGCCGGCCACCGAGAGCCCGTACTTCGGCGTGCCGGGCATCATCGTCACCCCGCACCTGGGCGCCTCGACCGGCGAGGCGCAGGAGCGCGCGGGCGTCGCATGCGCCGAGCAGGTGGCGGCTGCCCTCACGGGCGGGGTGGTGACCAGCGCGGTGAACATCCCCGTGGTGTCAGCCGAGACGATGGCCACCGTGGGCCCGTTCCTGCCGCTTGCCGGCCACCTCGGCCGCCTGGCAGCGGGCCTCGCGGGCGGCATCAACGACTCCATCGAGGTCACCTGCGAGGGCGAGATCGCCGAGCACGACACCCGGCTGCTGGTGACGGCGGTGCTGGCAGGCGCCCTCGCGGGCCACACCGTCGAGGCCGTGAACATGGTCAACGCGCCTGACCGCGCCCGCGAGCGCGGCATCGAGTGGAGCGACTCGGCCACGTCCGCGTCGCGCGACTACACGAGCCGCCTCAAGGTGGCCATCGGCGACGTCTCCGTGGCCGGCACGACCGTGGGCAGCACGTCGCGCCCCCGCCTCGTCGAGGTGCTGGGCCAGTCCATCGAACTGGAGCTGGCCGAGCACGTGGGAATCCTGCGCTACCGGGATGAGCCGGGGAAGATCGGTGCCGTGGGCAGCGTGATGGCCGGCCAGGGCATCAACATCGCTTCGATGGCGGTGGGGCGCTCGTCGGAGGGCCAGGCGACCATGGGCGTCACGGTGGACACCCCGGTGCCGGCGGAGACGCAGGCGGCAATCGCCAAGGACGCCGACGCCGAAGTCTGGTTCGTCGACCTCGACGTCTAGGGGGGCCGCTCAGGCCCTCGCGGCGCGCTTTGCCCCATGGGTGGCCCGTGCGCTACGCTGCCGGGCGATGAGCGCCACCGCGAACACGAACCTCCTGGCCGGTCGCGGCACGCTGGGCGCCCTTCTGCTCCTCCCCCGGTAGGGGGAGAGAACCGACACCCACGCCCGGATGCGCCGGGCACCGGATTAGTCCACACGAGCCAGGAGGAAGCCCCCGTGCCGGCCGACGACGCCAGCCGAGACGACGCCAAGCGCGTCACGTTCTTCGATACGACCCTTCGCGATGGGGAGCAGTCCCCGCGCATCCACCTGAACCTGAGGGAGAAGGTGGAGATCGCCCAGCAACTCGCACGCCTGGGCGTGGACGTCATCGAGGCCGGCTTCCCGATCTCGTCCCCGGGTGACCTCGAGGGCGTGCGGGCCGTGGCACGCGAGGTGGAGGGGCCCACGATCGCCGGCCTCGCGCGCGCCAACGAGAAGGACATCGCCGTGGCCTGGGAGGGCGTGCGCGACGCGAAGAAGCCGCGCATCCATACGTTCATCGCCACGTCCGACATCCACATGGCGCACAAGCTGCGCATGGACCGGGCGCAGGTGCTGGCAACGGCCATCGACGCGGTGAAGCAGGCGGCGAGCCTCAGCCCCGACGTGGAGTTCTCGTGCGAGGACGCCACGCGGTCCGACCCCGCGTTCGTGGCGGAGGTGATCGGCGCGGCCATCGCGGAGGGCGCCGGCACCATCAACATCCCCGACACCGTGGGCTACACGATGCCCACGGAGTTCCAGCGGTTCCTCCTCGAGCTCTACGAGCGCACGCCGTCGCTCGAGGGCGTGACCCTCTCGGTGCACTGTCACAACGATCTGGGCCTCGCGGTGGCCAACTCGCTTGCGGGCCTCGAGGTGGGTGCCCGGCAGGTGGAGGTGTGCGTGAACGGCATCGGCGAGCGCGCGGGCAACGCCAGCCTCGAGGAGATGGCGATGATCCTGCGCACCCGCGCCGAGGACCTCGGCGGCCTGTGGTCGGGAATCGACACGCGAGAGATCACGCGCAGCAGCCGGATGGTCAGCCGTCTGACCGGCTACGAGATCCAGCCCAACAAGGCCGTGGTGGGCCGTAACGCCTTCGCGCACGAGGCGGGCATCCATCAGCATGGCGTGCTGGCCAACCCGCTTACCTACGAGATCATGGATGCCCAGAGCGTGGGCCTCATGAAGAGCGAGCTCGTGCTGGGCAAGCACTCGGGCCGCCACGCGCTGCGGCAGGCGCTGACCGACCTGGGGTACGAGCTCGACAAGGACGCCCTCAACGAGGCCTTCACGCGCTTCAAGGAAGTGGCCGACCGCAAGGGCGAGCTCAGCGCCATGGACCTCGAGGCGCTCATGGAGGACGAGATGCGCGTGGACCACGAGCACTCGCTCGAGCTGCGCGAGCTCTCGTTCAGCGGTGCATCGGGCGCCGACGCCACGGCGCGGGTGCTGGTGCGTGGCCAGGACGGCAGCGAGTACGCCGGTGAAGGCACCGGGGACGGTCCGGTGGCGGCCCTCATCGGCGCGATCGACGCCGCGGTGGGGTCGTCGGGCACGCTGCTCGAGTACGCGGTGTCGGCGGTCACGGACGGCCCCGACGCCCTGGGCGATGCCCGGGTGCTGTGCGAGATCAACGGGCGCAACTTCTCGGGCCAGGGGGTTTCCCCCGACGTGCTCGAGGCGAGCGCCATCGCGTACCTGCGAGCCGTGACGGCCAGCAGGAACGCCAGTGCAGGCGAGAGGATGGCCGAGAGCGGCATCTAGCCGCCGGCCGGAGACCACAAGGGAGATTGGCAGTGGGCAAGACCCTGTTCCGGAAGGTGTGGGACCTCCACGAGGTGCTGCCGGAGGGCCCCGAGGGCCCGGCGATCCTCTACATCGACCTGCACCTCGTGCATGAGGTGACGTCGCCACAGGCGTTCGACGGCCTCCGCATGGCTGGCCGCACCGTGCGCCGACCTGACCGCACCCTGGCCACGGTGGACCACAACGTGCCCACGGTGGGCCGCGAGCGCGGCATCGAGGACGAGCTCTCGCGCGTTCAGGTGGAGGCGCTCGAGCGCAATGCCAAGGAGTTCGGCATCCCGCTCTTCTCTCTCACCAGCCCCCGCCAGGGGATCGTTCACGTCATCGGCCCGGAGCTGGGCTTCACGCAGCCCGGCATGACGATCGTGTGCGGGGACAGCCACACCTCCACGCACGGTGCGTTCGGGGCGCTGGCGTTCGGCATCGGAACCAGCGAGGTGGAGCACGTGCTCGCCACGCAGACCCTGCCGCAGGGCATGCCGCGCACGATGCGCATCAACTTCGACGGCGAGCTGCCGCGCGGCGTGGTGGCCAAGGACCTCATCCTGGGCGCCATCGGCCAGATGGGCGTGTCCGGTGCCCAGGGGCACGTGGTGGAGTACGCCGGGTCTGCGATCAGGGGCCTCACCATGGAAGGCCGCATGACCGTGTGCAACATGTCCATCGAGGGCGGCGCGCGCGCGGGCATGGTCGCGCCTGACGACACCACGTTCGCCTACATGGAGGGCCGCATGGCGGCTCCCGCAGACCTGGCGGCGGCGGTGGAGCGCTGGCGCGAGCTGCCGAGCGACGCCGATGCCGCGTTCGATCGCGAGATGGATGTCGACGTGCCGTCGCTCGCCCCGCAGGTGACATGGGGCACGACGCCGGGCATGGTTGCGCCCATCACCGGACGCGTGCCCACGCCGGAGCAGTTCGACGACCCCACCGACCAGGAGGCCGTGCGCCGGTCGCTGGAGTACATGGGGCTCACGGGCGGGGAGGCGATGGAGGACATCGCCATCGACACCGTGTTCCTGGGCTCATGCACCAACGGTCGCATCGAGGACCTGCGCGCCGCTGCAGAGGTGCTGCAGGGCCACACGGTGAAGGACGGCATCCGCGCGATGGTGGTGCCCGGCTCGATGGCCGTGAAGGCGCAGGCCGAGGAGGAGGGCCTCGACCAGGCCTTCCGGGCCGCGGGCTTCGAGTGGCGTGACGCGGGCTGCTCCATGTGCCTGGGCATGAACCCGGACATCCTGGAGCCCGGTGAGCGGGCGGCCAGCACCAGCAACCGCAACTTCGAGGGTCGCCAGGGCAAGGGCGGCCGCACTCATCTGGTGAGCCCCGCCATGGCCGCCGCGGCAGCCATCACCGGGCACCTCGTGGACGTTCGCACCTTCGACGCCGCCCTCGCGGGCGCATAGGGGAGACCGGCATGGATCCGATCACCATCGTCAAGTCGAAGGTGGCCCCGCTCGACCGGGCCGACGTCGACACCGACCAGATCATCCCGAAGCAGTTCCTCAAGCGCGTGGAGCGCACTGGCTTCGGCGAGTTCCTCTTCTACGACTGGAAGAACGAGGACTTCTACACGCTCGACCACCCCGGCTATGAGGGCGCCCGGATCCTGGTGGCCGGCCGCAACTTCGGGTGCGGATCGTCCCGTGAGCACGCCCCGTGGGCCATCCAGGACTACGGCTTCGACGTGGTCATCGCCCCGTCGTTCGCCGACATCTTCCGCACCAACTGCACCAAGATCGGCATGCTCCCCGTTGTGCTGCCGGAGGACGACGTGCGCGTCATCATGCAGGAGGCACTCGACCAGCCCGGCATCGAGATGACCGTGGACCTCGAGGAGTGCGTGGTGGCACTTCCCGATGGCCGCACGGTGGAGTTCCACATCGAGGACTCCATCCGCGACCGCCTGCTCAACGGCTGGGATGACATCGGCCTCACGCTGCTGCGGTCCGAGGCGATCGACGCGTATGAGGCCGATCGCGAGCGCGAGGGCCCCGTCACCACCGTCCTGCTGTAGGTCGGTGATGACGGGGCTCTCGCCCCGCGCGGTTCCCCGCTAGCGCTGCGGTGCCGGGATGGGCCCGGTGGGCACCTGGCAGCTGGCGCCCTGGCAGCCCTTCAGCCGCTCCCACTCATTGATGAGGGCGGTGCGGACGTTGGCGTACGCCGGGTCGCTCGCACGCGACTGAATCTGCCATGGGTCGTTGACGAGGTCGTACATCTCCTCGCTGCCATCCTCGTAGCGCCACCACGACCACGTGGCGGTGCGTACGCCGTTGAACAGCGGCAGGTTGTCGCCGTTCGGGGCCTGCTGCGGTCCGCTCTCGAGCAGCATGGTGCGTGCCGGCAGTGACCCGGTGCCCGTGAGCAGTGGCTTCAGCGACACCCCGTCCGGCGCCCGGCCCGTGGGCGTGGCGCCCGCGAA
>JBIIJJ010000080.1:0-6652 GCA_044233875.1 Miltoncostaeaceae bacterium
CGAGGTCGGCACCCTTCACCTGATCGAGCAGGTACCTGCCCCCGCCGTAGGTGTCGCCGCCGTTGGTGGCATCACGGAACGGGAGGAAGAGCCCTCCCCCGTACGCATCGAGCCACATCAACGGCAGGCGGATCTCCAGGCCCTCGCGCTCGGCCACGGCGGTGCCGATGCGCGCGAAGCGGGCACCGGCGTCCACCCGGGATGCGTGATCGGGCGGGTCGGGCGCCGGAACCGGTTCCACCACGGCGAGCAGGCGCCAGGATGGGTCGTAGGGGAAGAACGCCATTCCCGTGAACGACCCGCGCAGGTCCGCGGGCACCGGTGACTCCGCATGCGTGGCGAACATCTCGTCCCGCCTCAGGCGCCATCCGGCCCAGGCCTCGGGGCCTGCGCCCGCCACGCGCGCCTGCGCGTAGTTGTCGGCAACGCGGCGTCGGAAGTCCGCGAGGTCGATCGAGCCGTCCACGTCCTCCAGTGTCGCACCCCGCCGCGCCGATACGCTGTTCACATGCATGACGAGCCCCCCATGCCTCTTGATGCGTCTGCAGTGCTCGCCTGGATGCAGGCACACCCCGGGCGCCTGCGGGAGTTGCTGCGCGAGGAGGACCCCGACGACCTGGAGCAGTCGCCCGCGGCCGACGCCGCGGTGCGGGCCCACCTGCGGCTGGCCGCAGAAGGGCTGATGGCGGGAATCGATGCGGAGCTCGCCGACCGCGTGGACGGCATGGCGGACGACCTCGACGAGTGGTTCCGTGACGATCATGAGCTGTTCGAGCGGCAGATCGAACTGGGGCGCGGGGCGATCGCGCTGGAGGAGCACCTCCTCTACGGGGCCAGCGGCGAGACCGAGCCGGAAATCCACGCCGCCCTCGAGCGCCGCGTGCGGCTGGGCACGTGGAACCGGCTGTTCCTGCGCTGCCTCGAGGCACGGCTCGGCCCGGGGTACGACGGGCTCACCGAGACGGCCCTCGAATGGTCGAAGGAGCACGAGCGCGACCTCGCCGCCAGCATCCTCCAGATGCATCACCGGCAGGTGAAGGCCATGGAGGCAGCGCTCGGACGCGCCGTCACCGCGGATGAGCGCGACCAGAGCAGCCAGCTCGCCGCGGTGGCCGGCCACGTGCGCCACGCGGTGGAGGCGGCTGCGCACGCAATGTCCGCCGGCTGAAAGATGCATGTCATATGCGACCCGCATGCTCGTGCGGGCGCACCGGTTGCGGCTTGAATGGCGGCGTGAAGATGAAACTGATCGCCATCCCCGCGGCCATCGCCGCCACGGCCGCCGTTCCCGCGCTGGGTGCCGTGACGCCCGTGCCCACGTCGGGGGCGGCTGCGGGCCAGGCCACGTCGATCGTGCCCGGCATCACGTACAAGGCCATCAAGCGGTCCGGGCCGCAGAAGCTGCACGTGGTCACCTTCCGGGCCAATGCGCTCACGCGCCTCGCGCCCGCACAGGCGTCGGGATCGCTCACGCGGCGGGCCACCCTGACCGATGGCATGGCGTCACGCCTCGCCCAGGGCGCGACCGCCGGCATCAACGCCGACTACTTCGACCTCGCCACCGGCACGCCCAGCGGCATCCTGTCGGTGGGCACGCGGCTGCTCGCCAGCCCGGAGACCGCCCGGTCGGCCCTCACCCTTGGCCCGGGCGGCGCCTTCGGCGTGGGCCGGCTGGCACTGGCCGGCAGGTACCAGCGACTCGACGACACCGCCGCCGCGCCCTTCCCCATCCGCACGTTCCGGGCGGTCAACCGGCCGCTGCCGTCGACCTCGTCGACCGGCGTGGTGGTGTACACGCCCGAGCGCGGCGCGCCCACGCCCACCGGCCCCGTGCATGAGGTGGTCGTGGCGGTGGACGGCGCCGGGGGCCTCACCGTGAACGGCAAGGTGCAGGGCACCGTGATCGCCCAGGCGCCCGGTGGCGGCGCCGCGATCGCGGGCGGCCAGGTGGTGCTCTCGGGCAAGAACGGGTCGGGCAACTCCATCCTGAACGAACTGCCCAACGGCAGCCGCGTGGAGATCGAGGCCGCGATCCCGGGGATCACACCCGATTCCTGGGGGGCCGTGGGCGGCGGACCCATGATCGTGCAGGGCGGGGTGGCAGTGGCCGACGCCGGCGAGGGCTTCACCTCCCGGCAGACGGGGTCGCGCACCACGCGCACCGCCGCGGGCCAGCTGGCGGACGGCTCGATCATCATGGTGGTGTCGGAGGGTCCGCAGCAGGGCGTGCGCGGCTACACCGCTGCCGAGCAGGGCGAGATGATGGCCTCCCTCGGGGCGGTTGAGGCAATCGGGTTCGACTCCGGTGGCTCGTCGCTGATGGCGATCGGCGCCAACCAGCTCATCCCGTGGAGCGGCGAGCGGCCCATCGCCGACATGCTGGTGGCCTATTACGCGGGCGCCCAGCTGTCGATTCCCGCCGACAACCGGGTTACGCCCAATGGCGACGGCATCGCCGACCAGATCACCCTGGGCGCGCAGTCGCCGGTGGCGGGCACCACCACCGTCACCGTGGCTCGCCGCGGGGGCGGGTTCTCGTCGACAATCATCAACCGCACGGGCGACCCGGCCTACACGCCGGTCACCATCGACCCCAAGGCCCTCGGCATGAAGGAGGGGCCCTACGCGGTCACGGTGAACCTGACGCCGTCGAGCGGGGCGGCCCCGACATCCCAGAAGCGCAAGCTCGTGGTGGACGGCACTCTCGGATCCCTGCGGGTGAGCAGCCGCGGCGCCGGGAAGAAGCGCACCGTGACGGCGTCGTTCACGCTCTCGCGCGGCGCACGGGTGACGGCACAGGTGACCTCATCGACCGGGCGAGTGGTGGCCACCCTGGCGAATGGCCGCCGCATGGCCAAGGGCCGGCAGTCGCTGAAGTGGAACGGCATGGCGGGCAAGGCCCCAGCGCGGGCTGGCTCGTACACGGTCACGGTGTTCGCAACCGGCCCGTACGGGAAGTCGGGCCTTCGCGACGCGGTGAGGGTGCGCTAGCGGGCCGCCGAGGCGGCGCGCACCGATGCGCCGAATGAGTCGAGCGACTGACCGCCGCTCACGCGAACGCGCGGCAGTTGCGTGAGCGAGTCGGCGCGCAGCACCGAGCCACCCTCGGTCGTGTAGCCCAGCAGGTAACCGGCCTTGCCCACTGACGCCGCCGAGGCGCTGTCGTTGCGACCGGCCGGGTAGCAGAACCAGCGCACCGGGTGGCCCAGCAGCTTCTCCAGCGTGGCGCGCGACGACCGCAGTTGCTGCATGCGCGACGACTCATCGAGCGACGGCAACTCGAGGTGATCGACGGTATGCGACCCGATGTCCATGCCCGCGCGGTCGAGCCTGGTGATCTGCTCGGCGGTGAGGAATGCCCTCTCCCCGATGCGGCTGGTGATGATGAAGAAGGTGGCCGGCCAGCCCAGCGGCTCGAGCACGGGCAGCATGTTGGTGACGGCGTCCACGTAGCCGTCGTCGACGGTGATGAGCACGGGCTTCTTCGGCAGGGACGCGCCGTCCTGGATTGCCCGGAAGAGCTCGGCCTGCGAGATGGCCGCGTAGCCGTTCTTCTTCAGCCAGCCCATCTGCTGGCGGAACTGCGCCGGGGTCACCGTGAGGCTGTACGACGTGGCGTTGGTGGCCGTCGACATCGGCGCCACCCGGTGGTACATGAGCACGGGCACGGTCACCTTGGAACGGGCGGGCGTGCCCGATGCGCTCAGGCCGTGATCGCGCTCATGCGTGTCGATCGTGGCCGTGGGCGCCGCCTCGGTGGTGACGGCGGGCGCGGTGGTCGCCACGGGCTGGGGCACCGTCTGCGCCTGGGCCTGCAGGGCCTCGCCACTGCCGTCGCCACCACGCAGGCTCCAGCCCGGATTGGCGAACCACGCCACCGCGGCCACCACCGCCACGGCGATCACGGCCCAGAAGGCGATGTCCCTGCCGCGCCGCGGGGGGCGGGGATTCCTGCGTGAAGTGCCCATGCAGGCGGAACGCTAGCCGCGGCTCAGGCTGCCACCAGGTCGCGCAGGTCGGCGATGGCGCGAATGGGGTCGGGCGTGGCCGCATGCACTGCAACCGTGGTGACCTGGGCGCCCACCAGCCCGGCGAGGCGCTGACGAATGCTGGCGGCGGGGCCGATGAGCGCGAGGGCGTCGAGCATGGCGTCGGTGACCAGCGCCTCGGCGTCGCGGCGTCGCCCGGCCAGCGCGGCCTGCTGGATGGCGTCGGCCTCCGCGGCGAATCCCATGGCGCTCACGGCATCGCGGTAGTAATTGCGCTCGCGCGACCCCATGGAACCGACGTAGAAGGCGATCTGCCGGCGGGCGGCGGCCATCGCGGCGGCCGTGGCCTCGCCATCCCCGACCGCGCACACGAATGACGCCGTGATGTCCAGCGGACCCAGCGATGGATCGCGTCGAGCGCGTCCCTGCGCCAGGGCATCGGCCCACGGCCCCTCGATGGCCTCCGGCGACGCGAAGAGCGGCCACCAGCCGTCGGCGACCTCGGCGGCCAGGCGCACCCCGCCCGGCGCCATGGCGGCGAGCACGATGGGAATGCGCTCGCGCACGGGCCTGGTGATCATGCGAAGCGGCCTGCCCATGCCCGTGCCCTGCCCCGCGGGCAGTGGAATGGGCCGTGGCCCGTCGGCCTCCAGGACCTCACGCGCCCATGCCGTGCGGCATACGGAGACGACCTCACGCAACTCCCCCAGCGGCCTGTCGAATGCCACGCCGTGCCAGCCCTCCACGACCTGCGGCCCGGACGTGCCGAGGCCCAGTACCGCCCGGCCGCCTGAGAGCGCGTCCACGCCGGCGGCGGTTTGCGCGATGAGCGCCGGGCTGCGGCTGTAGACCGGCAGCACGGCGCCGATCGCCACGTGGGACGTGGTGGCCGCGACAGCACCCATCAGGGAGGGCGCATCGAACCCCCAGGTCTCGGGCACCCATACCTCGTCGCACCCGTGCCGCTCGGCCTGGCGCACCAGTTCGAGGGAGTCCGCAGGCGTGGCCATGTGGTCGAGGACGAGCGCGATGCGCATGTCCGAATCGTACGGCCATTACGGGGGTTGTCCCTTTCGCAACAGCAAAACGGGGCGGGCATCCGGGGCCCGGTCTATCGTCGGTTCCATTCCCCCGGGCGGGAAATCCCCCGCCCTTGTGAATCGGAAACAAGAAGGCGTCGTACTGAGCACCACAGAGCAGGCCATGGCCACCCGTGCCCGATCGCTGGGCGCGCTCAGGGCAATGATGAGCGCCCGCTGGATCGACGCCGTAGAGGAAGAACTCGTGCAGCGGGGCGAGGCCTTCTTCCAACTGGGCGGCGCCGGGCACGAGGCATCCGCCGTGCTGGCCGACCACCTGGGCCCCCAGGACTGGCTGCAGCCCCACTACCGCTCTCGCGCGCTTCTGGTGCGTCGCGGCATTCCCGTGGAGCGCTTCTTCCACGGCCTGCTCTCGACCGCGCAGTCCGACTCCGCCGGGCGCCAGATGCCGGCGTTCCTCAACGACCCCGACCTGCACGTGCTGCCCATGACGGTGCCCACGGGCAACGGGCTGCTGCACGCCGTGGGCGTGGCGCGCGAGGTGGCCGGTGGCGAGGGCGCGCCCATCGTGGTGGCGGGCATCGGCGATGGCACCACCCAGCAAGGCGAGGTGATGGAGGCCATCGGCGAGGCCGCCCGTGAGGGCCTGCCGGTGCTCTTCTGGATCGAGGACAACGGCTACGCCATCTCCACCCACACCACGGGCCGCACGTTCTACGACACCGCAACGGGGCCGGTGGACACCTTCCTGGGGGCGCCCATCGTGCGCGCCGACGGCAGCGACCCGGTCACGCTCGAGGCCGTCACGGCCCGGGCGGTGCGCGATGTGCGCGAGTCGCGACGCCCCGTGGTGCTGGTGGCGCAGGTGGAGCGCCTCACCCACCACACCAATGCGGATGACGAGTCGGTGTACCGCGACGACGCCGAGCGGGCCGCGGCGCGTGCCGGCGACCCCATCGCCGCGCTGCGCGAGCACCTGCTGGCCGAGGGCGTGCCCGCCGATGATCTGGTGGCGCTCGACCGCGAGGTGGAGGCCGAGGTGCGCGCCGCCGCGGCCCGGGCGCTCGAGGCGCCCGATCCGGTTGCCGCCCATGGCGCCATGCGCCCCGTGCGACCCGAGGTCATCGCCAGTGCCAAGGCGCCCGAGCCGGAGGCCGACGGCGCCCCGCGCACCATGCTCGAGGCCATGCGCGATGTGCTGCGCAGCCGCCTGGCCGACGACCCCCGCGTGTCGTTGATGGGCCAGGACATCGAGGACCCCAAGGGCGACGTGTTCGGCCTGACGCGCGGGCTGTCGACGGAGTTCCCCGGGCGCGTCACCAATGCCCCGCTCAGCGAGTCGACCATCGTGGGCACCGCGATCGGCCGCGCCATGGCCGGCGGACGCCCCGTGGCCATGGTGCAGTTCGCCGACTTCCTTCCGCTCGCGTTCAACCAGATCGCCTCGGAGCTGGCCACCATCCACTGGCGCACCGACGGCCGCTGGTCGGCACCCGTGGTGATCCTGGCGCCGTGCGGTGCCTACCGACCGGGGCTCGGGCCGTTTCACGCGCAGACGATGGAGGCCACGTTCGCGCACATCCCGGGGCTCGACGTCGCCATGCCGAGCACGGCAGATGACGT
>JBIIJJ010000081.1:0-6589 GCA_044233875.1 Miltoncostaeaceae bacterium
GCGGGTGGAGCGGCTCGACCTGGGCGCGCGCCGCCGCCGCGGTTACTCGAGCACCGCACGCTTCGAGGGCGTGGTACCCCAGATGCGCCGCAGGTACGCATCGAGTGGGTCCAACCTGGTGCGCGATCGCATCGAGCAGTACATGTCGCCCAATGCCTGCGGCTCGTGCCACGGCGCCCGCCTGCGCCCGGAGATCCTGGCCGTCACCGTGGGCGGCAAGTCGATCCACGAGCTGACCGAACTCTCCATCGAGGACGCCCTGGCCTTCCTCGAGGGCGTGGAGCTCACCGAGACGGAGGCCTTCATCGCCGAGCGGGCGGTGGCCGAGATCTGCGCGCGCCTGAGGTTCCTCGTGGATGTGGGAGTGGGGTACCTGAACCTGGCGCGCGCGGCCGGCACGCTGTCGGGGGGCGAGGCCCAGCGAATCCGCCTTGCGACGCAGATCGGCGCGGGCCTCGTGGGGGTGCTGTACATCCTCGACGAGCCCTCCATCGGGCTGCACCAGCGCGACAACCGCAAGCTCATCGGCACCCTCGAGCGCCTGCGCGACATCGGCAACACGGTGCTGGTGGTCGAGCACGACGAGGACATGATGCGCTCGTCGGACCACCTCATCGACATGGGTCCGGGCGCGGGCGAGCACGGCGGGCGCGTGGTGGCCGCCGGCACCGCCGCCGAGGTGGAGGCCGAGGCCGAGTCGGTGACCGGGGCCTATCTGTCGGGTGCCCGCTCCATCCCCATCCCCGAGGCGCGGCGCGAAGCCCAGGGCTGGCTCACCGTGGAGGGCGCGCGCGAGAACAACCTGCGCGACATCGACGTGGCCATCCCCGTGGGGGTGCTCACGTGCGTTACCGGCGTGTCCGGGTCCGGCAAGAGCACGCTGGTGAACGAGATCATCCTCAAGGCGATGGCGGGCCGGCTCAACCGCAAGCCGCTGCGTCCCGGTCGCCACAAGCGCATCGAGGGCATCGAGCAGTTCGACAAGGTCATCGCCATCGACCAGTCGCCCATCGGCCGCACGCCCCGGTCGAACCCCGCCACCTACACCGGTGTGTTCGACCACGTGCGCGAGCTCTTCTCGATGACCGCCGACGCGCGGGCGCGCGGATGGGCACCGGGCCGGTTCTCGTTCAACGTGAAGGGCGGACGCTGCGAGGCCTGCAAGGGCGACGGCACCATCACCATCGAGATGCACTTCCTGCCCGACGTCTACGTGCCCTGCGAGGTCTGCGGCGGCAAGCGGTACAACCGCGAGACGCTCGACGTCTACTACAAGGGCAAGAACATCCACGACGTGCTGGAGATGAGCGTGGAGGAGGCGGTGGAGTTCTTCGCCCCGGTCGAGCGCCTGCGCCGCCGCCTGCAGACGCTGCACGACGTGGGCCTCGACTACATCCGCCTGGGGCAGCCGGCCACCACGCTGTCGGGTGGAGAAGCCCAGCGCGTGAAGCTGGCCACCGAGCTCGCCAAGGTGGCCACCGGCCGCACCCTCTACGTGCTCGACGAGCCCACCACGGGCCTGCACTTCGCCGACATCGAGAAGCTGCTCGAGGTGCTGCAGCGCCTGGTGGACACCGGCAACACCGTGCTGGTGATCGAGCACAACCTCGATGTGATCCGCGCGGCCGACTGGATCGTGGACCTCGGGCCCGAGGGGGGTGCGGGAGGCGGGCTGGTGGTGGCCACCGGCACGCCCGAGCAGGTGGCGGCCACGCCGGGGTCGCACACCGGCGAATTCCTGGCGCAGGTGCTCGCGGGCACCGGTGCCAAGCGGCCGGCGCGGCGAAGGAAGAAGGCCCCCGCCGCCGCGTGATGCCGGGCGCAGGCCCCGCCGTGTGGGGGCTGTGCAAATATCTGCGCATGCGCGCCTCCCGACTGCAGCGCTCGTCCACAGGCGCTGTCCTTGCGCTTCTCGCGGGCCTGATCATCGCGCTGGGCCCCGTGCCGAGCGCACTCGGGGCGGCATGCGACCTCACGTATGCCCAGCCCGGGGGGGCTAACACTGCCGTCACCGTCACCGGATGGCAGCAGCCATGCTCAGCGGCGACCCTCGCGATCCCGTCGACGATCAACGGAGGGTCGGTCACGGGCATCGGTCCGAACGCCTTCGAGGACGCGACGTCGATCACCAGCGCGATGATTCCCGGCACCGTCACGACCATTGGCGACTTCGCCTTCTTCAACACCCGCCTGGTGTCGGTGGCGATCCCGGACACCGTGACCAGTCTGGGGCAGGCGGCGTTCTTCAATGTGTCCACCCTGAATTCCGTGACCTTCGGCACGGGGCTCACGTCCATCCCGCCCAACTCCTTCGAGAACACGGGGCTCACATCCCTGGTGATCCCCAGCACCGTCACGAGCATCGGCGAGAGCGCCTTCAAGGGCATCTCGAGCCTCACCTCGGTGACCTTCCTCACCTCGGTGAACCCGCCGGGGGGTGTGACCACGATCGACAAGTATGTCTTCGAGAACACGGGGCTCACATCCCTGGTGATCCCCAGCACCGTCACGAGCATCGACGAAAGCGCCTTCAAGGGCACGCGCCTGGTCTCGGTATCGATCCCGGACACCGTGACCAGCCTCGGGCAGGCGGCATTCTTCCGCGTGCCCACCCTGACCTCCGTGACCTTCGGTTCGGGGCTCACCTCGATCCCTGCGAACGCCTTCGAGGACACCAGGCTCACATCCGTGGTGATCCCCAGCACCGTCACGAGCATCGGCGAAAGCGCCTTCAAAGGCATCACGAGCCTCACCTCGGTGACCCTCGGGACCGGTGTGACCACGATCGGCCAGACCGCCTTCGAGAACTCCGGGCTCACATCCGTGGTGATCCCCAGCAACGTCACGGCCATCGGCGACAGCGCCTTCAAGGGCATGGCCGCCCTGGGGTCCGTCCTCTTCTCGTCGGCGACTCGGCCGACCATTGGCCCCAACGCGTTCCAATACACCCCTGCCACCCTCTACCGCACGCCCACGGCCACGGGCTGGACCAATCCGTCGGCCGGGCGTCCGGTTGGCATCTGGGACGGCGGCGTCCTCTACTCCGATGGTGGTGCCACCCTCACCGCCACCGGGTGCGCGTCCGCGCCATGCGGCGCCTCCATCACCATCCCATCGGCTCTCGACGGGAAGTCCGTCACCGGCGTCGGGGCCGCGGCCTTCAAGGATGCGACGAGCCTCACGTCGGTGACGTTGGGCAGCAACCTTGCGTCCATCGGGGCGAGCGCCTTCGAGAACACACGCCCGGTCTCGGTGACGATCCCAAACAATGTGACCAGCCTCGGCTCGGCGGCGTTCAAGGGCGCCACCACGCTTACCGCCGTGACCCTTGGCTCGGGACTCGCATCGATTCCTGCGAGCGCGTTCGAAAGCTCAGGCCTCACCTCCGTGGTCATCCCCACCAACGTCACGACCATCGGCGACAGTGCCTTCGAGAACACAGGGCTGGTCTCGGTGACGATCCCCGGCACTGTGATGAACCTCGGCTCGGCGGCCTTCAGGGGTGCCACCTCGCTGACCTCCGTGACGCTTGGCTCGGGGCTCACATCCATCCCCGCGAGCGCCTTCGAGAGCACGGGGCTCACCTCCGTGGTGATCCCCGGCAACGTCGCGACCATCGGCGATAGCGCCTTCGAGAACTCACGCCTGGCCTCGGTGACGATTCCGGGCACCGTGGCCAGCCTCGGCGCCGCGGCGTTCCGGGGCGCCGCCACGATGACCTCCGTGAACTTTGGTTCGGGCCTCACGTCCATCCCCGCGAGCGCGTTCGAGGGCACGGGGCTCACCTCGGTGACGATCCCCGGCGAGGTCACGACCATCTCCGGTGCCGCGTTCAAGGACGTCACCACCATGGTCACTGCCGATGTCGGAGCCGGGGTCACCAGCATCGGGCCACAGGCATTCGCGGGGTCGGGCCTGACGCGCGTGAACTTCGCCGGCAACGCCCCGGCCACCGCGCCGGATGCCTTCGACGGCACCACCGCCACGCTATGGCGGTACTACGCCGCCACCGGGTGGACCAACCCGTTCGCGGGGCGCCCCACCGCGATCATTGATCCGCCCCCGGCGCCGCCGGTGGATCCGTCCCCGTCGACCCCGGCCACGGGGCGGCTGCCGTCGTCCACCCCGCAGGTTCGACGGGACCTCGTGACCATGCGCGTGACGGTCCCCGGGCCCGGGACCGTCGTCATGCGGGGCAGCATCCCCAGGGGGTCGTCCTCCGGCTCGCGCACGGCAGCGCGCGCCCGCGGGGTGACGGCGTGCGCCGCCCGGCGCGTGGTCACGGCGGCTGGCACGGTGGTGCTGACGTGCAGGCTCAATGCCGTCGCGCGAAGTGCCCGCACCCGGAAGGCCGTGCGCCTGCGCCTGGCGGCGACCTTCACGGGCACCACGGGCGGGTCGGAGGCCAGCCTCCGCGTGGTGACCCTGCCGCGTCTGCCGGTGCGCCCCGCCGTCGCCGGCTGATCATGAACGACGCCGAGATGGACCGCCTCAAGGCCCTGCTGGCCATTCCCAGCATCAGCGCCGACCCCGGGCATGCGGGCGACATGCTGCGCGCCGCCGAGATGGTGGCCGACGAGGTGCGCATGGCGGGTGGCACGGCCGAGGTGGTGGTGACCTCGGGGCACCCGCTGGTGGTGGGCGAGGTGCCGCCCAGCGATGACCGCGCGGATGCGCCGGTGGTCACCATCTACGGGCACTACGACGTACAGCCGCCCGGCGACCTGGCGCTGTGGACCAGCCCGCCGTTCCAGCCGGAGGTGCGCGACGGGTGTATCTATGCCCGCGGTGCCACTGATGACAAGGGCAACCTGTTCATGCTGCTGGTTGCACTGCAGCGCATGCGGGCCGCGGGAACGCTGGGCGTGCGCGCCCGCATCCTGATCGACGGCGAGGAGGAGAGCGGCGGCCACTCGGCGGTGGACTGGGTGCTGGACGAGGCCGACCCCCCGCGCGCGGCCATCATCTTCGACTCGCCGATGGTGGGGCCGGGACGCCCCGCCGTGTGCACGGGGCTGCGGGGGCTCGCATACTTCCGCGTGACGGTGCGCGGTGGCGAGGCCGACCTGCACTCGGGCATGTACGGGGGCGCGGCCATGAACAGCATCCATGCGCTGATGCAGCTGCTGTCCGCGGTGGTGCCGCGCGACGGGCGCGTGCCGGACGCCCTGATGGAGGGCACCATCACGCCGTCGGATGCGGAGATTCAGGCGCTGGGCACGCTTCCCGAGGGGGCGGGGTTCATGGCGGATGCCGGGGCGCGCCCGGCCGACGGCGCCGCGGCGGAGGAGTTCCACCTGCGCACCACCATGCTGCCGAGCCTCGACGTGAACGGCATCCGCGCGGGCGATCCCGGCCTGGTGGCCACGGTGATCCCCGCGGTGGCCGAAGCCACCTTGTCGTGCCGCGTGCCCCCGGGGGCGGACGCCCAGCGGCTGGCACAGGTGGTGCGCGGCATGCTGGAGCGCGCCTGCCCGCCCGGCGCCACGCTCGAGGTGGAGGGGCTGGGCGTGGCCGGGTCGAGCCGCCTCGACCCCGCCGACCCGGTGATCGCCGCGGCCATTGCCGGTATCGAGGATGGAACGGGCCTGCCGGTGACGCCCAAGGGGATCGGCGGCAGCATCCCCGTGGTGGCGGCCATGGCGTCGCGGGGAACCTCGGTGGTACTCACGGGCTTCGGCCTGCCCGACGACGGCCTGCACTCACCGGATGAGCACATGCGGCTCGAGAACCTCTCCCTGGGCGTGCGCGGCGCCGAGGGCATTCTGGCGGCACTTGGCTCCATGTAGCCTGCCCCGGCAAGGTTTCGAACAGGGAGTTCTGATGGCGAAGCTGTGGGGTGGGGAGACCGACAAGGCGGTCGACAACTTCCCGATCTCGGGGGAGCCGGTTCCCGCGCCGGTCATCCACTGGCTCGGCCGCATCAAGGCCGGTGCCGCTCGTGCAAACGCGCAGCTGGGGCTGCTCGACAAGGGCATCGCGACGGCAGTTGCCGAGGCCGGCATGGGCGTGGCGCGTGGCGAGTTCGACGACCAGTTCCCGGTGGATGTGTTCCAGACGGGTTCGGGTACGTCGAGCAACATGAACGCCAACGAGGTGATCGCGAAGGTGGCGTCGCGCGAGATCAAGGGCGTCACCGTCCACGCGAACGACCACGTGAACATGGGGCAGAGCTCCAACGACGTCTTCCCGTCGGCCGTGCACCTCGCGGCGCTCGACGAGATCACCCACAAGCTGCTGCCGGCCCTCGAGGCACTCGAGAAGTCGTTCGCCGCGAAGGCCAAGGAGTTCGGCGGACTGGTGAAGGCCGGGCGCACGCACCTGATGGACGCCGTGCCTGTGACCCTAGGGCAGGAGTTCGCCGGGTACGCCGCGCAGGTGCGGTTGGGCACGCAGCGCGTCAAGGCCACCCTTCCGCGGCTCGGCATGGTCCCGCTCGGCGGCACCGCCACGGGTACGGGGCTCAACACGCACCCCAAGTTCGCGAAGATGGTTCGCGACATCATGGCCAAGGAGACCAACCTCAAGATCTCCTCCCCGGCCGACCCGTTCGAGGCCCAGGCCAACCGTGACGGACTGGTAGAGGCGT
>JBIIJJ010000082.1:0-6545 GCA_044233875.1 Miltoncostaeaceae bacterium
GGCGAGCAGCCCCGCACCCTCGATGAGGTGGGCCGCACGTTCAACGTGACGCGCGAGCGCATCCGCCAGATCGAGAACCAGGCCCTGCAGAAGCTGGCCGGCATGATGGACGTGCGAGGCCTGGCCGAGGTGGCCTAGCGAGCGCCCGACCCGCGCAGATCAGAAGTACGGAACGGCCCGCAAGCGCGGGCCGTTCCCGTTTGCGCACGGCCGGTAACCTGCGCGGTATGGGTTGGGACGACGAAGAAGAAGACGAGTGGCCTGAGCGCGACACCGACCCGGAGGTGATCGCGAAGAAGCGCGAGAACGCCCGGGTGGTTGCGATCGGGGCGAACCGGGCGGTGCGCCTGGTGTACGCCACTCTGGCGATCCTCGTGATCATCGTCATCGTGCTGGCGATTGTCCTCACGTAGCGGGGAGACCATCGGGGTCGTGTCCGACCTCTGGCGCTTCCCCGTGAAGTCGTTCGGCGGGGAACGGTCCCGCCGCGTGTTCCTCGGTCCCTTCGGATTCCTCGGAGACCGCGCCTGCGCGGTGGTCGACCCGGCGGACGGACGGCCCATGACCGCCCGTCGCTCGCCGCGGCTGCTGGCCTACACGGCGCGGTTCGACGACCCCGAACGCGGCGAGGGGGTGACCGTGGAGACCCCCGCTGGCGACCTGCTTCCGTGGGGCGACCCGGCGCTGGTCCCCGACATCACCCGCGAGCTCGGCCGCGAGGCGGTGGACGAGGTGGCGCTGGTGCGATCCCCCATGGCCATCCACGACGCCGCCCCGGTGCACGTGGTGACCGAGGCCTCAATAGGCCAGATGTCGGAATGGCTCGAGACCGACGTCGACCGTCGTCGCTTCCGCGCCAACGTGGTGGTGGAAACCCATGACGCACAGCCGTTCACCGAGGCGGCATGGCCGGGGCACCGCATCCGATTCGGTGATGACGCCGAGATCGACGTGGTCATCGGCACGGAACGGTGCGCCGTGACCACATGGGACCCCGACACCATCGAGCGCGACACCCGCGTGCTCGCCGCCATCGCGAACGAGCGCGAGAACTTCTTCGGCGTCTACTGCCGGGTGTCGCGCCCGGGGTGGGTCGCCGTGGGCGACCCGGTGCGCATCACGACCTGAGCGCCAGGCCGATGTCGTTGATCTGCCGCTCCTCGGGAGCCAGGTCACCGGGCGACGCCGCCGGCTTGTAGTCCTCGTTGATGAGCGGGCTGGCCAGCAGGAAGTCGGCCGTGGCCCGATTGCACGCAATGGGGCAGTTGTGCACCACTGCGATTCGCAGCAGGGCCTTCACGTCGACGTCGTGCGGCTGGGGCTCGAGCGGATCCCAGAAGAAGATCACCACGTCGAGGCGCCCCTCGGCGAGGGCCGCGCCCACCTGCTGGTCGCCGCCCAGGGGACCCGACAGGAACCGGTGGACGTCGAGTCCGAGGTCATCGGCGATGATCCCCCCAGTGGTGCCCGTGGCGTGCAGTTCGTGGTGGCGGAGCACCCGGTAGTGGTCGCGAGCCCACTCGAGCATGTCCCGCTTGCGGTTGTCGTGGGCGATCATCACGATGCGCTTGCGCTGGTTCATGGTCATGCGCCCACCCTAGGTGGCCCCCGGGGTCTGTCCAGAGCCATGGTCGCGGTGCTACATTCACGAAACCGCCGCGGGGTGGAGCAGTCTGGTAGCTCGTCGGGCTCATAACCCGAAGGTCGCAGGTTCGAATCCTGCCCCCGCTATTTCGCATGAGTCCTCCCCCGCCAGGCAGCCGCCGACCAGTACTCGCCGCGGTTGCAGTGATTCTCATCGTGGGGCTCGTGGTGCTGTTCATCGTCGCGATGTGACGAACGAGCGGCGCCCGAGGTGACAGCACGAATCCCCCGCTGGACTGAGGTCCGGGAACGGACCCGGTGGGTGCATCTCGCCGTGGTCCTGGTGGCGACCTTCATCGCAACGGTGCTCTCGTTCACCGTGTCCATCACCGAGATCTCCATCTCACCCATCCAGCTCGTGCCCGGTGTCGGCATGGCGCAGGTCGCGCCCCTGCAGGTTGATGCGCCGGAGGTCACGGTTGCGGCACGTGGTGTGGTTCGAGGCGGTGGGGTTCTTCACCACCGTGCAGGTGGACACCTGTGCGCCCGAGGCGCTCGCGGCAGCGGCCAGTGCTGCCCCCACGGCAACGGCACCGATCACGCGGGTGCGGCCTCTGCGATGGGGGTTCAGGCACGCCACGGAGCCAGCCTAACGGTCGGTGCCCCGAAGGGGGAGTAGGGTCACGGTGAAGTTCCCGAAACCACCACCCACGGGGTGCTCGTGCCAACTCCCTCCCTCCGCCGCTACGCGCTCATCGCAGCGCCCCTTGCCATGCTCGCCGCAGCGTCCGGCGCCAGCGCGGGCCTCATCGCCACGCCGTCCTACCTGAACGACAACAAGGTGTACCCCTTGGTGGTCGGCGGCGATGGGTCGTCGTACGTCGACGTCGCCGTGCGCTGGGCACCGCACCTGCTGCGGCGCGGCGCATCCACCCACACCATGAAGGTGACGCTCACGGGCCGCGGTCGCCGCGGCGCGCCCCTGAGGTTCGACTCGGAGACCATCCGCAAGGGGTCCTCGCGCATCCAGGTGGTGCGCCTGAACGTGAGGAAGAAGCAGCGGGGCGCCTTTGCGCACGCCCGCAGCGTGGTGGTGAGCTCATCGCACCACTGGAGCCGGGGCAAGGCGACCAACGACTGGTACTTCCCGACCAGCTCCAACCTCGTGGCCGTGAGCAACGCGAACGTGTCGGGAAGGGTCGGCCGCAATCCCTTCACCGCCCGCACCCCGCAGGAGTGCGACGTGGCGACGCTCGGTCCCAACGTGACGGCCACCAACTGTGACTTCACGGGCGCCAACCTGAGCGGTGCCGACCTGCGCGGGGCCAACTTCGCGGGCTCGGTGTTCGACCAGGGCAACCTCGCCGGGGCAAACCTGTCGGGAGCAAACCTCACCAGCACCTCGATGGTGGGAACCAACATCGCGGGCACCGACTTCGGCGACACGTCGCAGGCGGCGTTCACCATGCCGCAGGCGGCCGACCCGAGCCAGGGCACGAGTGCGGTGTGCAAGCAGACCGGCGGCGGCCCGATGTGCGAGGCCATCTACGCCGCGAAGTCCACGGTGGGCGCGGTGTACTACCAGTTCGCCGGGCCCAACGTGACGCGCTGGCTGAAGGATGCCCTCCTGCGCGGCGTCGACGTGTGGGTCATCGAGAACAGCGCCAACACCACCCCCGGCAGCAACGCGAGCAACCCGCTGTGCCAGACCGTGTCGGCCACCGATCCGGCATGTGCCTGGTCGCCCAAGGCCGACCCGTTCTACGCGCTCGAGGCCCAGCTGAAGAGCGTGGTGAAGAGCGACGGCAGCACGGGACAGGTGCGCGTGCAGTTCTCATCGCAGAACTTCAACATCACGCACCAGAAGTCGATCCTCGTGGACGTGCTCGACGCGAATGGCACGGCGCTCGACGCCGGCACCATCCAGTCGCAGGGCGGATTCGCGGTGGTGAGCACGGGCAACCTGCAGGCGTACCCGAACTCATGGGGCCAGCGCACCATCAGCGGCAAGCTCGCGAACGTTGACTACCTCACCAACCCGTCGGCCACCTGCACCGGGGGCACCGACGCAGGATGCGACAAGGAATGGACCCCGCGCGACTTCGCGATGCGCGTGACCGACCCGGCGGTGCTCGCACGCATCGCGGGCGTGTACGCATCGGACCTGCGCTGCGACCCGTCGAACGTCACGAACGTCCAGTCGAAGAGCGCCTCGGGCACCCTGGTGCCGGGGCTCATCGCCGACCCGCGGGGCTCGGACCCCATCAGCGCCCAGTGGCCGGAGACGTGGTCGAATGGCAGCACGTACTACGCGGGCGACCCGATGCCGCCGAACCAGCAGGCGTGGAACTACCCGTTCCCGGGCCTCTACCCCAACGGCTACTTCGCCTACGGGGATGACACGGCCGTACCGCCCACCCAGACATATCTGGCCAACTTCATCACCGGCAACGTCCGTGCCCGCCAGGTGGCCCTCATCAACGCCGCCAAGAAGACCCTCGTCGTCTACAACGAGGAGATGAGCGACTTCAAGAAGCCCTACAGCGGCAAGCCCGTGGATGTCACGGCGCCGTCGATCGTGAACGCGCTCATCGGCGCGGGCCAGCGGGGCGTGAAGGTCACCATCGTGATGGCCAACGACTTCTGGACCCCCGTGAAGGGCGGCCCCTCGGTACCCGACAGCAACGCGCCATCGTGGGCGGCGGAGTTCAACGCGCTCACCGACAAGGACAACTTCACCCAGGCGGGCGCGGTGGTGCCGACCATCATGCTGCTCGATGAGAACGGTCCGCTCTACATCCACGGCAAGGCCATCGTCGCCGACGGCGTGGATGGCTGGTTCGGCTCGATCAACGCCAGCTCGGGATCGATGAACACCAATCGCGAGCTCGGCCTGGGCGTGACCAACCGCAGCGGCTCCACCCCGTACGTCCCGGCGGTGTACAGCCCGCAGATGATCGCGGCGGTCACCAGCTCGGCGGCCACCGACTCCGCCGCGGGCACGTCGTGGACCAAGGCGCAGCCGCAGCCCAAGGCGAAGTCGTCCGGCTACCTCTCGTCCGCGCAGTTCCCCTGCATCAACACCCGGGCGAACGCCGCGAGCGGCCTGCCGCCGCGCGATCCGAACAACGTGGCAGCGCCGCCGCAGGCACCGGTGACCCCGCCCACCCGCTAGCCGCTGAGCACCCCGGGCGCCACGAGATAGGCCCCGGGGGCTCAGTGCAGGATGCTGATGGCCCGGGCGGCGACGATCAGCACCACCATCAGCGACAGCAGCGACTGCAGGCCCATCAGCGCCTTCATGCGCGTGGTGAGCGGCAGGGTGTCGGAGGGCGCGAACGAGGTGGAGTTCGTGAGTGACATGTAGAGGTAGTCGACGAACGCCGGCCGCCATCCCCACGGCTGGGGCAGCGTGTAGTGCGCGAACAGGAACTCATTCGGCCCCGGGGCGGCGAGCCAGCGGTGGCGTGGGCCGCCCCCGTCGAGCTCCCAGAACCAGATGCCGAAGATGATGACGTTGGTGAACCACACCTGCACCGCCGACACGATGAGGTACTTCCCCTCGAAGCCCGACTCCTGGACGATGCCGTAGACCAGCTCGCCGATCGCCGTGGCGTTGGCGATGGTCACGAGGGCCGCAAGCGTGATGCCGATCCTCCGGCGACGGTCGCTCTCGGCCAGCGGCTGCACCGCGGCGACGATGATGAGGATCACCACGAGCGCCGGGATGATCCACCTGAGCCAGCCGCCCCCGAGGATGAGGTCGCCCGGCAGCGTGGCCTCGAGCACGGCCGCGACGAACAGCGCGATGAGCGGGGGCCATCGCGACTCGCGCCAGTCGCTCGCGCGGGAGGGAGGGGCGGCCATGCCGGGATGATGTCAGCCGCGTGCGGAGGGATGCACTAGTGTGCGCCGCCGTGCCTACCCGGGAAGATCTCAGGAACGTGGCGATCGTGGCCCATGTGGACCACGGCAAGACCACCCTCGTCGACGCCATGCTCTGGCAGAGCGGCGCGTTCCGCGCGAATCAGGACGTCCAGACCCGCGTGATGGACTCGGGCGACCTGGAGCGCGAGAAGGGCATCACGATCCTCGCCAAGAACACGGCCGTCCGCCGCGGGGACATGACCATCAACATCATCGACACGCCGGGTCACGCCGACTTCGGCGGCGAGGTGGAGCGCGGTCTCTACATGGTGGACGGCGTGCTGCTGCTGGTGGACGCCTCGGAGGGGCCCCTCCCCCAGACGCGGTTCGTGCTGCGCAAGGCCCTTGAGGCCCGCCTGCCCGTGGTGCTCGTGGTCAACAAGATCGACCGTCCGGACGCCCGCGCCGCAGAGGTGGTGGACGAGGTCTACGAGCTGTTCCTCGACCTGGGCGCCGACGAGGCGCAGATCGACTTCCCGATCGTCTACACCAACGGCAAGGCCGGCACGGCGTCGCTGTCGGCCGACACCCAGGACGACGACCTGTCGGTGCTGTTCGACGTGCTGCGCGACACCATCCCGCCGCCCGAATACACCGAGGGCGCGCCGCTGCAGGCACTGGTCACCAACCTGGGGGCCGACTCCTACCTGGGCCGCCTGGCCATCTGCCGCGTGCACGAGGGCACCATCGGCAAGGGCCAGCAGGTGGCCTGGTGCCGTGCCGACGGCTCGCAGCAGCAGGTGAAGGTGGCCGAGCTCTTCGTGACCAAGGAACTCGACCGCGTGGCGGTGGACGAGGCCGGGCCGGGCGACATCATCGCCGTGGCGGGCATCGAGGACATCACCATCGGCGAGACGCTGGCCGACCCCGACGATCCGCGGCCGCTGCCCGTCATCACGGTGGATGAGCCCAGCCTCGGCCTCACCATCGGCATCAACACCTCTGCGCTCGCCGGCAAGGAGGGCACCAAGCTCACCGCCCGCATGCTGAAGGACCGCCTTGACCAGGAGCTGATCGGCAACGTGTCGCTTCGC
>JBIIJJ010000083.1:0-6536 GCA_044233875.1 Miltoncostaeaceae bacterium
GGCTGCCCCGTGCTCCATCAGGGGCACGGGGAGCGCCCGCACCTTCACCTGCACCATGCGCCTTGCCCCGGGCCAGTGGACCCTCACCACCCGTGCGCGTGGCGGCGGGGTGGTGCTGGCCCAGTCGGTCACGCGCGTGGGGGTGAAGGCCCGCGGTGCACGCACCGTGCCGGTCGCTGGCTGATCGCCGTCCGCTCGAACCCGCAAACCCGGAGGCCCCCCATGAAGCAGAGAACCCTCATCACCCTCGCAGCGACGGGCATGGCCGTGGCGGTGCCCGTGGCCCTTGCGAACGCCGCCCCACGTGCCGGAATGACTGGGGGCTCCTACGGCGGTGGTATCCAGAGGGGCCTGGTGACCATCGGGACCGGCGCAAAGACCTGCGTCATCGGCCCCGGTGCCGACTGCTCGGGGGTGGTGCAGCGTTGGACCGTCGAGCACCACGGCAGCCTGCGGAAGATCGACCTGAGGCGGGCGGACCTTCGTGGCGCGGACTTCCGGGGCGCTGACATGCGCGGTGCGGACCTCCGTGGCGCGAAGCTGCGGCACGCGGACTTCCGAGGCGCGAACCTCGCGGGGGCACGCCTGCAGTACGCACCGAAGTCGGGCAAGCGGGCAAGTCAGGGCACCCCGTCGTGCCCACCGAACTGCATCCGCGCGGACCTCCAGGGCGCGAACCTCGCCGGTGCGAACCTGACAGGCGCGAACATGACCTTCGCGAACCTGAGCCAGGCGAATCTGGTCAATGCAAACGCCTCCCTGGCGAACCTCGAGGCGGCGAACCTCGCCAGCGCGAACCTGACGAGCGTGAACCTGTCCCGGGCGCGCCTGTCCGGCGCGAACATGATCGGTGCGCGACTGAACGCCGGCAACCTGACCAACGTGGTCGCTGCGTTCGCCGACCTGAGGCAGGCGAACCTGACCCAGGCGAACCTGACCCTGGCGCGCCTCAGCTTCTCGAGCCTGACCCAGGTGAACCTGACCCAGGCGAACCTGTCGGGCGCAGTCCTGGACTACGCGAACCTGACCCAGGCGAACCTGACCGAGGCGAACCTGAGCGATGCGAGCCTCAACTTCACCAACCTGACGGGCGTCACGTGGTGGTTCACGCGCTGCCCCATGCCCGAGATGGTCACCAACAACGGTTGCGCCTGGTCATAGCTGACCAGCCTCGCCACGGCAGGCACGCGCGCAGGTCGAGCGTCGAGGTGATCGCCCGGGTGGAGGATCTGCGCCACCGGGGTGTCGCTGGCCGTGACGACCACCCGCTGGTCAGGCGAACGAGCCGCCCCGGTCGCGAAGCCCCTTGGCCACGGCGTTGAACAGCGCGGTTCCCGCCAGCACGCCGAGGGCGATGGCGATCACCGTGATGGCCACCGACCCGAGCGCTCCGCCCAGGTTCCCGCTGGACGCCCCCACGATCGCCATGAGGCCCGTGGAGCCAGGCACCAGCCACCAGAACGCCGGGAGGAAGGTGATGAGCTTGGGAGGCCCGTTCGGCAGGCGGTCCACCATCAGCACCAGGGGGGTCATGGCCAGCGCGCCGAAGAAGCCGCTCAGCTGGGCGCCGAAGAGCAGGGCGCCTATCCACTGGCCGAGGTAGGCCACCAGGAGGATGGCCAGCATCCATGGCAGGTACCGCATGGGCGAGGCCTCCTGCAGCACCAGCCCCATGAGGTACGCGGCAAAGCCCAGCACGAGCGCCCATGCCCCGAGGTCGGCTCCGGGACTCTCCTGCAGCACGCTCACCGAGATCTGCAGAAGCCCCGCCGCGGCCACGATGCCAAAGGCCAGCAGCAGCAGTTGCACCACGCCCGACACCAGCCGGCTGGCCCCCGACATCATGTGGTTTGACGCCAGCTCGATGGTGCCGATGGTGAGCGCGCTGCCGGGGAGGAACGTGACCAGTGGAGGTATGAGGATTCTCAGGGGATCCTCGAGGCCCAACTGCGCGTCGGCGATCAGCACGATTGCCGACACCACGAACGCCATGAGCACCGGGAACACCAGCCCGATGGCGCTGATGCGCAGCATCTTGATGAGGCCGATCATGATGCCGAGCCCGAAGCACAGCAGCAGGCCCGCGGGCGGCACCCGCAAGAGCAGGGCGAAGCCCAGCGTGAGCAGCCCGTGGCCGAGCACGCGCATGGGCCAGGCGAACGGCTCGGGCATGGCGGGGATGCGGTCGAGTTCCTTCTCTGCCGCGGGGATGTCCACGGGCCCCGCCTGCAGCTTCTTCACCAGGTCGTAGAGGGCCGAGATCTGGTCGAACCTCAGCACCCCGCCGATGCTCGACCCCAGCTCCACGCCGGCCTCACGGCCCTTGCCGGTGCGCACGATGATGGCCGTGGGCAGCACCATGAGTTCAGCGTCGTGCGCGCCCTGGGCCTGCAGGATCTTCTGCAGCGACCAGGTGATGGAGGGAACGGAGTCGCCCGACTCGTTCATGGCCGCGCCCACGCGCGCGACGACGTCGCGCACCTCGGCGCTGTGGTCCGGCGACGATGCGGGCGTCGCCGGACCGGGGGGTTGTGGCGTGGGCGTCAGCTCGCTGCGCGCAGGAGGAGTTCGGTGGCGTCGCCTGTGGCCGCGTCGTTGTCGAGCGCCGCCACCGGCAGGAAGACCGGGCCCTTCAGGCCGGTGAGCCGGTCGAGGTGGAACTCCGACCAGTTGCGCGAGGTGTACGCGCGGATCAGGTAGCGACCCCGGGTGGTGTCGCTCATGAACGTGTGGGTCGTGTATTCGGTGGTGACGCCCGTGGGGGCGTTGGCACCGCCGAATGACACGCCCTCCGCACCGCCGCTCGGTGGGTCGATCGTGGCGCCCTTGGGGCGGTCGAAGTTGTTGATGATGCGCGACAGCGTGGTGAGGGCCGCCTCCGGGTCCTCAACCTTCTCCACGAACGTCGTGTAGTAGACGGCGCGCACGAAGCGGCCGACCGAGGTGTTCTGTGCCGGGAGCGCAGCCATGGCGATGCCGGAGTCGGGCTGGTTCACGCTCAGCGAGCCGAACGTGTTGCTCGACTTGTCGGTGGGGTCGAGGTGCGTCCAGTTGCCCAGGTTGGTGAGGTGCCACTGGAAGGTGGGGCGGTTGGTCATGACGCGCACGGGGTTGTCGAGCACCTGGAGCTCGCCGTCCATGTACTCGATCACGGCCGATCCGCCGCCGGCGTCCGTGATCATCACGTGCAGCGGATAGGGCATGTTGCCGGCGTTCTCCATGCGGGTGGCGTTCACCGGCTGGGTGACCAGGGCCGCCCGCGCCTCGTCCACCGTGGAGAAGTTGCTGAGCAGCCAGGCCGTCATGTCGGCGGCCTCGAGCACCGCGGGGGCGTCGGGCATTGGGGCGTTGTTGGCCCCGCCCGGATAGGCATTCACGTTCACCGTGAGCCCGGCGTCGTTGGCGCCGTCCAGCACCATGAGCGGCGCCGGCGTGCCGTCGGCAGCCGGCGGGCCCTCGGGCGCCCCGACCGCGATGAAGGTGCGGGATGAGGTCCACTCGAAGGGGTCCTTGCCCGGCGCCTGGGATCGGAACCGCGTGCCTGCCGGCACGGCAACGACCTGGTACGGCATGGTGAGCTCGAGCTCGAGCGTGCGGCCCACGTAGGGGCGCGACGCGGCGTCGAGGTAGGTGAGGGCCGTGCACATGGCGTGTCTCCTTGGGAGGGTGTCCCGGGGAATCTGGGACAGGCGTTCAGGATACCGGCCTTTCCTGATCGCCCTTGGCAGCGTTTCCTCGAGAAGGTGGGGGGTACCCGTCGCCAGTCGTGGGGTCGACCCAGGCGCTTCTGTTCGGCAACATCACCAGCCCGTAGGCGATCCCACCCGTCTACTGGCGCGGGCTCCCCTCAGCTCATGCGCTGCACCAGGGCCACGATGATGTACGCGAGACCGGCAGCGCCGAGCACCCGGCGGAAGGCGTTGACGCCCTCGGTCAACTCGAGGTAGGCCCACACCCCGAGGAACACGTAGCCGATTGCCGACAGGGCGTTGGTCCATGACTCGGGCGTGATCCACCGCAGGGCGAAGGCCACCAGGGCGATGATGAGCGGCGGGTTGGGGAACTGCGCGATGGGGTACTGACGGGGCCACGACAGTCCGCGCAGCCGCTTGTACCCCTCGATGAATCCGTTCATGCAACTCCTGTCGCGAATGCGCTACCTTACAGCGTATGGACACCTCGACGAGCACCACTCACACGCACGCGGGTCTCGAGAACGCCCTCCAGTACCCGCTCTTCCAGGCGGTCTTCGATCGCAAGAGTCGCAGGGTCGGGCTCGGCATGACCGTCGAATCGCAGGTGATCGAGTACACGTCTCCGCACGAGCCCGTGCCGCTGTCCGAGCTGGAGGAGGCCCTGCTGGTGATGGCCGGCACCGGGCTCAACGGGCTTGCGCTTGCCGACATGGACCCCAAGCGGGGCATGAGCACCATCGTGCAGTGGACCAACCGCACGTGGCCGTCGGCGTGTTCAAACCACGGCACCGAGCTCTTCTGGAGCAACGACGACGGCCTGTGGTGGCTCGACATCTTCAAGATGGTCCCCGAGCCGGGGGAGATCTCCACGCTGTCGGGCAAGGGCCTCGATGAGCAGGCCGAGTTCATCGTCGATCTCTATCGCCGGGCCAAGGTGAAGCTGCACGACGGCCGCGCGCCGCTTCCCACCGACCTGCCGGGGCTCTTCGACTTCAACCGGTGGAACGCCAACAAGCCGGGCACCACGCTGTTCATCCCCGTCACCAACATGACGATGGAGTACATCAACGTGCTCTTCATCTACCTGGCGCGCTCGTACGGGTTCAACATCATCGACGAGCGCCAGGGGGGCCGATCGGCCGGCCTGGAGGAGTTCGTGAAGACCGGTCGCATCCGCGAGGAGCGGGTGATGACCATGTCCGAGCTCGAGGCCCGCATCCTCAGCATGATGGTGGTGGAGCAGGGCTTCATCTGCCAGAACCTCAACCTGGCGCTGCAGGCGCTGGGGCTTGGCGGCTGGACCTTCACCGGCTACCTGCCCAAGTTCGTGATGGGCGGGGGAGACGTGGAGGGCCTGGGCTTCCGGTTCGAGACCGCGAGCGACGGCAGCACCTTCGCCGTTGGGCGCGACGGCTACCTCGAGGGCTTCACCCCGCCGTACTACAAGGACATGCACGAGGCGGTGGACGCCTTCATGGCCATGAAGTGGGCGGCGCTCGAGCCCGACGTGCCCAAGCCCTACCGCGACCAGGCGATGAACGAGGCCTTCACCGGCGCCATCCCGCGCCCCCACGAGGACACCGTGGAGTGCGTGAAGGCCTACTGCCAGTACGTGTGGGACACCTACGGGCGCTTCCCGCTCACCATCGACCCCATGTACCAGCGGCTCACCACCCAGGCGCAGCACATCGACTGCGGGTTCTACGACGAGTACTACCCGCCGGGGGCCTACAGCGAGCAGCACTCCGAGCACATGCGGCTGTGGCATCCGGAGCACGCCTGACCACCTCGCCGAGCCAAGGCGAGTGGTACTGAAGTGGTACCATCAAGCGCATGGCCATCAACATTCGTCTTTCCGAGCACGAAGAGGGCATCCTCGAGGCCCTCGCCCGCCGCTCCGGGCGCTCCAAGAATGACGTGATCCGCATCGCGCTGCTCGAGAAGGCGGCGCGGGATGACCACCGCGACCGGGTGGACGGTTCGGTGGATTGGGCTCTCGATCGCTACGGCGATGTCATCCGTCGCCTCGGCGAGGCGTGACCCCCCACCAGCTGCTCAGCGGCGACGATCTCCACCGCATCGCTGACCGCATGGGACTCGTCGTGCGTGACGCCGGCCTCCTTGCCGCAGCGGCCGCCCGGCCGGCGGCGACCGTATTCGGCGCTGATGCCTATGCGGGTCTCCATGCAAAGGCAGCCGCCGTGATGGAGTCGATCATTCGGTCGCACCCCCTGGTTGACGGCAACAAGCGCCTGGCGTGGGTTGCTCTTGTTGTCACCCACGACATCAATGGGGTGCACATCGACGTGGACGACGACGAGGCCTTTGCGCTCACGATGGCGGTGGCGGCCGGCGAGGCCGGGCTCGACGACATCACGGCTGCGCTCGACCGCTGGTCCCCCGGCAGCGCGTGACCCACGCGTAGGGCACTATGCATCCATCGAGCGATCAACATTCAGCGACCTCGGGCTGCGCGATGAGCTGCTCGCCGCCCTGGCCGATCTCGGCTACGAGGAGCCCACGCCAATCCAGCAGGAGGCCATCCCGCACCTGATCGCGGGGCGCGACCTGCTGGGCAACGCCGCTACCGGCACCGGCAAGACGGCGGCGTTCGCGCTGCCACTGCTGCATTCGATGGAGGGCATCGGTACCGGCCGCACGCCGCGCGCCATCGTGCTGGTTCCCACGCGTGAGCTCGCCATGCAGGTGTCGGAGGCCATGCACAAGTACGGCCGCCGGCTGGGTGCCCGCGTGCTGCCGGTGTACGGCGGCCAGCCCATCTACCGGCAGGTGAAGGCGCTGGAGCGGGGGGTCGACGTGGTGGTGGCCACGCCGGGCCGC
>JBIIJJ010000112.1:0-5517 GCA_044233875.1 Miltoncostaeaceae bacterium
CTTCGTGCCGTTGGGGCAGGTGGTGTTGGAAAAGGTTGACCTGCTGAAGGTCGTATCGCGTATGCGCACGCCAGTGAGGTTCGCGCCGGTGAAGTTCACCTGACTGGCCAGCACGCCGATGAACATCGCGTCGGTGAGGTTCGCGCCGGTGAAGTTCGCGCCGATACCGTTCATCCTCCCGAAGGTCACGCCCGTGAGGTTCGCACCTTCGAAGTTCACCATCTGGAACTCCCCTTCAATCACACGCGCGCGGGAGAGGTTCGCGCCCGTGAAATTCGTACGGAAGAGGAACGGACCAGGATAGATTTCTGCGTCGCTGAGATCCGCCCCTGAGAAGTCGGCCCTGACGAGGCCAGAACCTGACAGGGTCACGCTGCGGAGGTCTGCGTTCGCGCAGTTCGGGAGGCACGCCGATCTGCTCGCCGCCAGCGGCGCCGCCTGGCGTGCGACGGCCGTGGAGGTCGCCGTGGACGGGCTGGCCTCAGACGCGCTGCCTCCGCATCCTGCGAGGAGAACCATTGACGTCGCCGCTACGGCGGCGGTGGCGAGGATGGCGGTGGTGCGAAGGCGCATGGGGAGTCTCCGGAGTTGCGGCGTGCGTGACGGGAGGACAGCGGCAGGTTGCTGTCAGCAACCCGTGCTGGTCACCGTGCCGTTGGGACAGATGGTGTTGCTCCACACCAGACGGTCAACTCTTGTGCCGGAGAGGTTCGCGTCGGTGAGGTCCGCACCCGTGAGGTTCGCGCCGGAGAGGTTCGCGCGGGTGAGGATCGCGCCGGTGAGGTTCGCGCCGGTGAGGTCCGCGGCCCAGAGGTTCGCGCCGACGAGGCCTGCGCCGGCGAGGTTCGCGCCGGTGAGGTCCGCTATGGAGAGGTTCGCGCGGGTGAGGTCCGCGTTGGAGAGGTTCGCGTGCATGAGTTCCGCGCCCCGGCACATCGGATAGCACGACGGCCTATTTCCTGCTGCCCCCGCCTGGCGTGCGGCGGTCGTGGAGGTCGTCGCGGATGTGGTGGCCTCGGGCGCGCTGCCTGCGCACCCTGCGAGGAGGACCATCGACGCCGCCGCAGCGGCGGTGGCGAGGATGGCGGTGGTCCTCGGGCGCATGGGGAGTCTCCGGAGTTGCGGCGTGCGTGGTGGGAGGGTAGCGGCGCGGGGGAGAGGGGGGATGGGAAGAAAGCCGAGTATCGGACTCGAACCGATGACCCCTTCCTTACCATGGAAGTGCTCTACCAACTGAGCTAACTCGGCGGGTCGGCGCCGTGGCGCGGCGGGGAGTGTAGACGAACCAGCGGGCATGGCGCGGTCTGCGTCTGGGCGAGGGGCGGGGCGCTGGTTAGTGTCGCCCATATCCCTGCCGCCGGGTCGGGAAGTACCTCAAGGAGCCCTCCGTGTCGCCGCTGCGTCGTTTCGCCCTCGCCCTCGCCGTTGCCTGCTGTGCGTTTCCTGCGGCGGTCGCGTCGGCCCAGGCCGCGTCTCTCGGGAACGTTGACGTCAACTACGACGGCAGCAACTGGACGGTCATCCCGTCATCTCTGAGCGGGGCGGTTGGTGACACCTTCGTCCTGCGCAACCTCCGCAACAACACGAACAACAACGGCGTGTCGTATATCGCACTCGTGAATGGAACGGGGCAGGCGGTTGTTAGCGGAGCCGCGTGCACTACCGACGCCGCATGCACCGTGAACGACACCTTCGCCGCTCCCGGGAACCCACTGACGGCGACGGTGGCGGTCGTTGGCCCCGGAACCTTCTCGATCAGGCGTACCACCAACTCCGGGAATACCTACACAACAGTCGGCACCCTCACCGTCACGGCTGGGAACACCCCGCCCTCGCCGGACGCCCCGGCGACCAATGCTCTCGCAATCACCTCTGTGAGCCCTTCCTCAGGGCTCACCACGGGCGGGGAGAAGGTGACCATCGTCGGCAGCGGCTTTTCCGCCGACGCGAAACCGACCGTGACCTTTGGCGGCACCGCCGCCACCGACGTGACCGTGGCAAACGAGACCACGGTTACCGCGGTCACCCCCGCCCGGGCCAAAGGCGCGGTGGACGTTGCCGTGACGAGCGGGGGTGCAAGCGCCACGCTGGCCAACGGCTACACGTACAACCAGGGGTACTGGCTCACCATGAAGACCTCGCGCCCGGCGAAAATGCCGGGGCTCTCGAGCATCGGCGCTGTGCGCACGGGCGATTATGGGGACTGGGCACAGAAGCGGCTCACCGGCCCGACAGGCGTCGAGACGACCACCTTCTCGAGCTACCGGGGCGGCATCAACTGCGGCGAGCGGAAGTCTCGTGAGCGCACGGAGCTGCTCGGCGGAAACCCCGTCGAGACCACGTGGGACGGCGGTCCGTGCCGGTATGCGTTCCCCGCGGGCACCCGCGTGGTGCTCACGCCGCTTGCGTCATCGTCGGTGACGTGGCTGGTCCCGGGCCTCATGCTCAACGAGTCCGTCGCCTTCCCCGCCGCCTGGCGCGATGGCTGCACCGGGGGCGGCACCACCTGCACCGTCTCGGTTGACCGTGACATCACGGCCAGCCTCGCCTGGGGCCATGCACGGTTCGGCTTTCTCAGGGTGTTCGCCAACGTGGCGTTCCCGACCTTCGGCGCCGATGGTTCGCTTCAGTACTTCGACGCGTTCCTGGCGATGGGCACGCCGCCGGCCGTGGTGGGCGGCACCCCGGGTTACTTCCTCATCGCCTCCATGCCGGTGGCGGCTGCATCCGATGCCCGGTCGCCGCATGCCGCCGCGTCCACGGTGGTGTGCCGCACGAGCGCGCGGCTCGTGGGGCGCCAGCTGCGCGCCCGCTGCCAGGTGAACCCCGCCCTCGCGCGTCAGCTGCGCAAGGGCAAGGTGCGGCTCACCGCGAAGTGGCAGGTGCGCCTCCCCAATACCAAGTCGGCGCGCGAGCTGCGCACCGGGCGCATCATCGTCAGCAACCGCCGGGTGGCGGTAACCGGTTAGGCCCGAGAGCCCCTCTTGACGCGGCTGCCGGCGCGCGGTGACTCTGCGGCCGGCGCCGACTCGCGCTTGATGCCCGGCTTGCCGAATGCCCGGCTGCCGCGCGAGGCGTACATGACCTTGGGGAGGGGGTCGCGGAAGCCCGCGGCCTTCCAGGCCTCCTCCTGGCCCAGGCGCTTGGCCATGCGACCCACCTCGTCGAGCTGGTCGGGCAGCACCATTGTGATGGCACGTCCGGTGCGACCTGCGCGCGCCGTGCGGCCCACGCGGTGCGTGTAGGTGTCCTGCTCGTCCGGCGGATCGAAGTTCACCACCAGGCCGATGTCATCGAGGTCGATTCCGCGGCTTGCGACATCGGTGGCGATGAGCACCCGGGTCTTGCCCTCGGTGAAGCTCTTGAGGGTCTTCTCGCGCACCGACTGGCTGAGGTCCCCGTGCAGCTCCTTGGCCGGCATGCCCATCTTGTTGATGCGCTCGGTGAGGCGGGCGGCGCCGCGCTTGGTGCGGCAGAACACGAGCACGAGGTCCTGCTCGTCCTTGACGAGCTCGATGAGCTTCTCGGTGCGGTTGTTGGCCTCCACCGGAACGAACGACTGCTCGAGGCGCTCTGACAGTGCGATGTCGGTGCCGGGGTCGTCCTCGGTCTCGATGAGGCCCGGGCTGCGGGTCATCTTGTTGGCCAGGCGGGCGATCTCGCCGTCGAGCGTGGCCGAGAACAGCATGGTCTGGCGGTCTTCGGGGATGCCCTTGAGGATCGCCTCCACCTGGGGGATGAAGCCCATGTCGAGCATGCGGTCGGCTTCGTCGAGGATGAGCACCTCAAGTCGCGACACGTCGACCAGGCGCTGGCGCATGAGGTCGAGCAGTCGACCCGGTGTGGCCACGAGGAAGTCCGCCACGGCGGCCTTCTTCGCCTGGCGGTCGAGGGGCACCCCGCCGTACGCCACGGCCACCTTGAGCCCGAGGGCCTCGCCGAGCGGCGTGATCTCTTCGGTGATCTGCACGGCAAGCTCGCGGGTGGGGGCCAGCACGAGGGCCCCGGGGAAGCCGTGAGCCTCATGCAGGTACTCCACTGTGGGCAGCGCGAAGGCGAGGGTCTTGCCCGATCCCGTAGGTGCGCGCACCGTGAGGTCACGCCCCTCGAGGGCCTCGGGAATGACCATCTCCTGCACGGGGAAGGGGGCGGTGAAGCCCTTGCCCTCCAGCACTGCGCATACGGGCTCGCTCACGCCGAGTGAGGCGAAGGTGACGTCGGACATCCTGTTGTTCTCCTTGCGGCACGCGCCGCGATGGTGAGGAACCTTCCACCATCGACCGGGAACAACTGCGTCCAGACGGGGAGCTTCCTCGCGTCGCGTGACCTGATGCCACGCAATCTCAGGTGACGCTAGCACCCTCCGACTGGTGCGCTGGCCGGGCGGGGCCGTATCGTGACCATCATGAATATGCGAACCCCCCGCCCCGCCGCCGCCGCCGCTCTGGCCGCCAGCGTTCTTGCCATCGTGCCCGCTGCCTCTCAGGCGCGGCCATGGAACCCTGATCGCAAGGTCGTGATTGCCGTCGAGGCCCCGATGAGCGGGCAGGGCAGGGAGGATGGGCTCGACCAGCTTCGCGGGGTCGAGCTCGCTGCCCGCCAGGCCAACGTCGAGGGCGGCATCCTCGGGCGCAAGATCCTGGTGATCCGCGCCGACGACCAGGGCATGCCCGACCTCGCGCTCCCGACATTCCGTCGCGTGGCCCGCGCACGGGCCGATGCCGTCATTGGGCCCTACAACTCGTCTGTGGGCGTCATCAACCTGCCCTGGTACCTGCGCGCACGCATCGTGCCCGTGCAGATGGCCTCCACCGACGCCACCAGTGGCATGGGCGTGAACGTGCAGCCCAAGACGCGCCAGATCTCGCCGGTGGAGGTGGCCTACGTGCGCCGCGCCTGGCGGCCGAACCGGGTGGCGATCCTCGCCGGCTCGTCCACGTTCCTCGCCGGTGAGGCAGACGGCATGCAGCGCTCGCTGGAGAAGACAGGCGTCGCGGTAACCCGCCTGCCCGTGGCGGCGGGCGTCACGGACTGCGCGCCATTGGTTGCCGAGGCCCTGGCGCAGTCGCCCGATGGCATCTACATCAGCACCAAGATCAATGAGGGCGCGTGCATCACCCGGGCCCTCATCAGCAGCGGCAGCACGGTGCCCTGCCTGCTCGGCTTCGCCAACGCCGACCAGTCGTTCGTTGCGCGCGCGGGCATCCCCACCAGTCAGCGATGCGTGTTCAGCGGCGTGCCGCTGCCGCAGGCCTTCCCGACCGCCCGGCAGTACGTGCGCGACTACCAGCGGGCGTTCGGCATGCAGCCATTGACATGGGGCAGCTTCACCTACGACTCCGCGGGCATCCTGTTCGCCGCCATGCGGCGCGCCGGCACCACCGCCTACAGGCCTGTGATGCGCGAGCTCAAGGCCACCCGCGGCTACCGCGGGGCCACGGGCACCATCACCATCGACCCACGCACCGGCGACCGGCGCGAGGTGGCGGTGAAGATCCTGCGGGTTGACGACTCCGG
>JBIIJJ010000084.1:0-6515 GCA_044233875.1 Miltoncostaeaceae bacterium
TGCAGCCGGTCCTGTTCGAGAAGGACGTCAACCTCGACGTTGCCAACCGGCTCAACGCATGGCTGATGGCGCGGCAGTTCCCCACCCTCATGACCCGCATCACCGACAACGCGGGCGGCGACGTGCCGTACACCACCGTGGGCGCGGACCTGAAGGCCCGTACCGACCTGGCCAATGCCCGCCCGGCCGAGATCTTCGTGTCGATTCACCAGAACAGCGCGAGCAGCCCGGCCAGCGGTACCGAGACCTACGTGAAGGTGGGGGCCCCCGAGCCCACGCAGCTGCTGGCGGCCGGCATCCAGCGCGCGCTCGTGGCGTGCCTTGCGCTGCCCGACCGCGGGGTGCGGGAGCGCTCCTTCTACGTGGTGAGGAACACCACGATGCCGGCCGTGCTCGTGGAGGGCGGGTTCCTGTCCAGCACCACCGATGTCGCCCTCCTCGCCTCTCCGGACTTCCGCCAGAAGATGGCCGAGGCCATCGGCGGCGCCGTCTACCAGTACGCCGGCCTGGGCGATCCCGGGCCCATCTGCTCGGGTGCGGTGCAGGCGGTTCCGCCGCCGGTGCCCACGGCGATCGCCCTCGGCAGGGCCGGCACCGCGCTCACCCGACGTGCAGGCATCAATCCGAGCCGCGGTGACCTCTGGATCGCCACGGTGCGCGACAAGGCGGGCAGGCCGATGTCGAGCATCCCGGTTCGCGCGCGCCTGCCCAACGGCAAGGGCGTGGCGGTAACCACCCGCCCCGATGGCAAGGTGCTGCTGGCGGTGCCCCGTCGCAAGGGCAGGCTCACCGTGGCGGTGGCCATGCCGGGCATCAAGGTCGCGGCCGGGGCCGACGTGCCCGCGCCGCGCCGCTAGCTGCAGCCGCCGCCTTCGCCGAGCGCGGCCCACGCCGCGTTGAGCGCCTGCACCGAGTCGTCGGGAAGACGGTCGATGAAGAGTCGGCGCACGCCCTCATGATGGGTTGGCTGGGCCTCCGCGAACCTCACGCGCCCGGCGTCGGTGAGGCACGCGAGCGAACTGCGGCGATCGTTGGGGCACTGGGCGCGCTCGACCAGGCCCATGGCAACGAGGCGGTCGACCAGCCGTGACAGGCCCGAGAGCGACAGCAGCGCGCCCTCAGCGAGGTCGCTCATGCGCCGCGACCCGCCCTCGGTCCTGGCGAGCAGCAGCAGCACCTCATACTGCGTGAGCGACAGGCCATGCGCGGCCTGCATCTCCACGTCGAGCTGCCTCACGAGTGCTGCGTGCGTGCGGAGAAAACCATGCCATGCGTCCATCTCCTCATCACTGAGGACGGGCGCGACGACGGTGCGTCGAACGGCCATACACACAGGCTAAGCACACGAACGCACGATGAAGGCCGACTACGGGCACCGGGGTGTGGGGAGGGGTGCGTCGGGGGGCGTTCGTAGGATCCCGCCCGATGGGAGACACCGAGCCGCCGACGCCGCCGACTGCCCCATCAGTGCGTCCCACCCCCGGGGCGGAGGACGCTCACACCGCGGGTGATCGGGTGCGGGAGCTCATCGCCCGCGAGGGCCGGCCCGTCACCCCGGGGGAGGTGGCCGTGCAGGCCCTGGGCATCGCCGGGTGCCCGGAGGCCGTGGCGCAGCGGCTGGCCGGCGACATCGTGGCGGGTGATGCCCGCCTGGCATGGCATGACGGGCTCGTGGCCGACGCCGGGGGCGATCGCGATCTGACCCCCCTGGCCACCGCCACCTTCTGCATCGTCGACCTCGAGACCACCGGGGGCGCACCAGGCACCTCCGGCATCACCGAGATCGGCGCGGTGCGGGTGGAGGGGCTGCGCGTGACCGAGCGGTTCTCCACCCTCGTCGACCCGGAGCGGCCGATACCCCCGCACATCACCGGCATCACCGGCATCGACGACGCCATGGTGAAGGGGCAGCCGCTCATCGACACCGCCCTGCCGGCATTCATCGCCTTCGCGCGGGAGGACGTGCTGGTGGCCCATAATGCGCCCTTCGACCTGAGGTTCCTCAACTACGAGCGCCTTCGGCTGAGGGACGGCTACTTCACGCAGCCCTGGCTCGACACGCTGGTGCTGGCCCGCCGGCTGCTCAACGGCGTGGTGCCCCGCCACGACCTGCGCACGCTCGCGCGCTGGGCCGGCACCTCGGTGCGCCCTGCGCACCGGGCGCTGGCAGATGCCGAGGCCACGGCCCAGGTGCTCGTGGCGCTGATCGGCCGTCTTGCCGATGGCTCCCAGACCACCCTCGACCACGCGATGGCCATTGGCCAGCCCGGCGGCCGCCAGCGGTCCAGGGGAGGCGGGGAGGCCGCCGCAGCGGCGTGAGCCGTGACCCGCGACGTGCGAGACTCGTCGCGTGAGCGCCACCCCCGAGTCGAGGGCCGTGAAGCGGCTCATCACCTGGTTCGACGCCGAGGGCCCCGACCTGCCGTGGCGGCGCACGCGCGATCGGTGGGCCGTGCTCGTGTCCGAGGTCATGCTGCAGGCCACGCCGGTCACCCGGGTCATTCCCTACTACGAGGCATGGCTCGCCCGTTGGCCGCGGCCACACGACCTCGCCGCGGCATCCGTGGGCGAGGCCGTTGCCGCCTGGCAGGGCCTCGGCTACCCCCGCCGGGCGCGCAACCTGCATGCCGCGGCAACCGTGCTTGCCGCCGATGGATGGCCCGAGCCGGCCCATTACGAGCAACTTCCCGGGGTGGGCGCGTACACGGCCGACGCGCTCCGCTGCTTCGCGGATGAACTGCCCGTGCTGCCGGAGGACGTCAACGTGCGGCGCGTGGTGGCCCGCCGGTTCCCCGCCGGCTGGCCCGGCGCTCCCCGCGGCCGCTCATGGCATGCCGGCCAGGCCATGATGGACCTGGGGCGCGAGTTCTGCCGCGCGCGCTCGCCCCGCTGCGACGACGGATGCCCCCTGCGCCGTGGCTGTCCGGCGGCGGAGGCGGGGGTGGTGCACGAGGTCACCCCGCGGACCCGCCGACAGGCTCCCTACGAGGGGTCGATGCGGCAGCGGCGCGGGTTCCTGCTGAAGGCGCTTGCCGACGACGGCCGCGTGCGCGCGGCGCAGGACCCCGAGGCAGCTGAGAGCCTGGTGGCAGAGGGCCTGGCTGATCGCCGCGGCGCCCTCCTGGTGCCCGCCGGGAGCGTTCGTTGAGCCGTCGCCCCGCTCCGGTGATCGTGGTGGCAGCCGTGATCCGGCAGGGCCCCTGGGTGCTCATTACGCAGCGGCCCGAGGGTTCGGGGCACGCCGGCCGGTGGGAGTTCCCGGGCGGCAAGCGCGAGCCCGGCGAGCGCGACCTCCAGGCCCTGCGTCGTGAGCTCATGGAGGAGCTCGGCATCGAGATCGCCGACCCGCGCATGATCTGGCGCGAGGACGTGGGCCCTCTGCGCCTGCGCTTCTACGAGTGCCGGTATCCGCCCGGCCAGCGGCCACGGGCGCTGGTGAGCCCCCAGTTCCGGTGGGTGCGCCGCGAGGACCTTCCCCTGTACGACTTCCCGCCCGCTGACGATCGACTGGTGGCGGCACTGGCAACCGACCGCATCGGCCGCCGCAGGCGCCGGGCACGGCGGAGACGCCGCGGCGGCCGGGTACGATCACGCTCGTAAACGGGGAGGTTCAGATGGCAAAGGCCAAGCGGGAACGCCGGAGCAGCTTCCGGACCATGGAGGGCGGCGACGACGTCCTGTCACGGCTCGACGCCATCGAGGCGCTCGAGGCCGCGGAGGAGCGCGCCCGCGTGGAGGCTCTTCCCGATGAGGCCGAGCACGACGATCCCACGCCCGAGGGGCACTCCAAGGGCTAGTCGTCCTCCGCGGCGCGGATCCCCCCCGCCGCGGCCCCAACCGGGTCTAGGCTCGTTGCCGTGAGCACCATCGACGCCGCGCCCCGCAGCACGCACACGCCGCTGCTTCGCCGCCTCTGGGCGCTCGCCGTGGTGGTGCTCGAGCGGCCGCGGTTCTTCATTCCCTTCCTGGTCGTGCTCACCTCGCTCGGCCTGTGGCTCGACTCCCTCGGCGGGCTGGGCCTGCAGCTCACGCTGTCGGCCGTGGCCTGGGCCGTGCTGATCGCTGCCTGCGTGCCGCTGGCCCCGCTCGATCGCGCGAGGGTGTTCGTGGTGGTGGTCGTGGCCACCACGGCGGAGTTCATCTTCTCCACGCTGCTCGGGGTGTACGACTACCGCCTCGGCAACCTGCCGCTGTTCGTGCCGGCCGGCCATGGCCTGGTGTACCTGGCCGGCTTCCGCTTCTCCCAGACGCGGATGGCGCGCCTGCATCCGCGGATCATCGTGGGAGCGGCCATCGCACTCTCGCTGGGCTGGGGCATCCTCGGCCTCACCAACGCGCTCGGCAGGGTCGACGTGGCAGGCGCAATCGCCGTGGCCTTCCTCGTGCTCTTCCTCATCATCGGGCGCGCACCCGTGCTGTACGCCGGGGTGTTCTTCTTCGTCGCCTTCCTGGAGATCTGGGGCACCTGGGTGGGCACGTGGTACTGGCACGAGTACATCCCGTTCCTCGGGATGATGAACGGCAACCCGCCCAGCGGCGCCGCTGCCGGATACGTGCTCTTCGACATCTGCGCGCTGGCGTTCGCCCCCGCCGTGCTGGTGGCATCCCGATGGGTCGCCGCCCGCGTGCGCCGTGGCCCCGCACGCACCTGATGAGCTCTGACTCGCCAACGGGATTCCGTCCCGTGGGGCACCCGCTCTTCTCGGGTGATGTCGACGTGCCGCCCGCACCCGATGCGCAGTCGGCCGTGCTTGCGGGCCTGCTGGGCCGGGCCACGCGCGTCGCGGAAGACGGGTCGGCCGCCCAGGCGGTTGTCGACCTCGCCATGCATGCATGGATGGAGGGCCACATCCATGGGGAGGACCACTGCGCGGGTTGCGATGGCCGGTGCGGGTTCGACCGTGGCGCCGAGCGCCCCCGGTTGATCGCCGATGCCTGCGGGTCGGGTGCTGCCGGCCCCGTACCGGGGGTCACGCCGCCGGGGCCCGTGCCGCCGTTCCCGGATCCATCCGACCCGGTCTTCGTGGGGCTGGTGCTCGGCGCGCTCGGGCTGCTGCGCGAGGGCAGGCCCGCAGACCGCGTGCTGCCCATGGTCGCAGCGCGGGCGTGGGCTGAGGGCCACATCGAGGGGGAGGACCGCTGCGGCGCATGCACGTGGCGCGGGGCCCTCGCCGTGGGTGACGACCGCGAACGGCATGCGCGCGAGCGGGCCGGGGAGTCCGGATAGGGTGGCCGCCATGCGAGTTGGCGTGGTGGGGGCGGGTCTCATGGGTGCCGGCATGATCCGCAACATCGCGGCCGCAGGCCACGACGTGGTGGTGTTCGCGCGCACCCCCGACAAGGCCGATGGCCTGCCCGCCACCATGGCCCCCGACGTTCCGACCGCCGTGGACGGCGCCGCCATCGCGCTGCTGTCGGTCACCGATTCCGAGGACGTGCTGGACGTGGTGGGCAGGGCGATGTCCGCGCCGTCACCGCCCCCGGTGATCGTGGACACCTCCACCATCGCGCCGGCCGCCGCCCGCGAGGCGGCCGTGCTCGCCGCCGCGGGTGGCTCGGAGTACCTCGACTGCCCGGTGAGCGGTGGCCCGCCCGGCGCCGACGCAGGCACGCTCGCGGTCATGTGCGGCGGCTCGGCAGCCGGCCTGGCCGCGGCGGCACCGGTGCTCGACCTCATCGGCGACCCCGCGAAGCGCGTGCACTGCGGCCCCGTGGGATCGGGCCTGGTGGCCAAGCTCGTGAACAACCTGCTCGTGGCCGTGATCTCGGCGGGCACCGCCGAGGCATTCGGCATCGGCCAGCGCGCGGGAGTGCCGCCGGAGGTGCTTGCCAGGGTGGTGATGGCCTCGTCCGGCGACTCCTGGCAGCTGCGCAATCTCTTCCCGCGCGTGATGGCCGGCGACCACCAGCCCGGGTTCCGCGCCCGCGATCTGCGCAAGGATCTCGGCCACGCACGCGACCTCGCCGGGCGCCCGCTGCACGTGGGCGACCCGGTGTTCGATCTCTTCACCCAGGTGGATGGCGCGATGGACTACGGCGCCGTGGCCCGCCTGCTCATGGACCTCCCGGAGGAAGACCCACGATGATCACCCTGTTCCAGATCACCGGCTCGTCGTCGTTCGCGGCGCGCGCCGCCCTCGAATGCGCCGGCGCCGAGTACGAGGTGGTCAACGTGCACCCGCGCCGCCGCGATGAGGCCCCGGGCTTCGCCGACGCAAACCCGCTGAGGCGCGTGCCCTCGCTGCGGGACGGCGACGTGCGCCTCTCCGAGACCGGTGCGATCCTGCTGTGGATCGGCGACCGCTTTCCCGACGCCGGCCTGGCGCCCGCCGTGGGTACCCCCGCGCGCGCCGATCACTACCGGTGGGTCACGTGGTGCGCCAACACCCTGCACGTGGGCTGGTGGCCCATCATGGCCGGCTTCTACTTCAGCGACGACGAGTCGGCGCGCAAGGCGATCGAGGTGCGTGGCCGCGAGAACATGGACCGCCACGGAGAGCACCTGGAGTCGTGGC